>JAZOVI010000118.1:0-42342 GCA_045658625.1 Faecousia sp. | reverse complement strand
TTTTTATTGTATAAGAATACCACCGTCTGTACCGATAGTTCAAAAACTTCAGCTATGCCCAGCCCCAGCGCAGCAGAAAGCCTCCCTTGTGTAAAGGGAGGTGGCATTTGCGAGGAACGAGCAAATGACGGAGGGATTGTTAGGAACTGTACCAGCCACGAAGAATGTGCGTGATTGGCATTTCTCAAAACAATCCCCCAGTCTTATTGCCTAATTTCGGCAATAAGAAGCCCCCTTTGCACAAGGGGGCCTTTTATTATTTCTTATCTTACAAATGCGGTACTCATTGTAGTCGCATAACTCTCGCCGGGGGCAAGGCAGGCTGCAGCAGGCTTGTTCTCCCAGGCAATATCGCCACCCACAGGACTGGGTGTGGATTGCCACGGCTCAATACAGACGAACTGGGGAACACCCGGTTTGCTCCAAATCAGGTTATAGGGCGCATTTCCGATGCCACATACCACTGCCCGACCGGAATTTTTCTCATAGATACCCAAGGTCTTGGAGTGAAGCCCAACCATCAAGTGGCTGTCATTGGCAAAGAGCTGTTCATCCAACGGAATCTCGCGTACATTTTTCCCAAGATAATAGGTCTTATCGCCAACCATACCGCCCTCAGCAGTACTCAGGCACAAGGGGGACTCCATTTTCTCGAACCGCAGTTCATAATCGGCGTATGTATGCTGATCGTCAAAGGGAATGGCAAAGGCGGGATGGAAACCGATACCAAAGGAGAGGTCTTCTTTTCCGATATTTTCCACCTTAAGGGTGTGGTGTAATGTATCCCCATCCAGCAAAAATGTGGATTCCAGCTTAAAATTGAACGGCCATAATTCTAAGGTTTTCGGGGAGGCTTTCAGCTGCATAACGAGCAAATTACTCTCACAGCGAATCATTGTATGCTCCATTAGTCGCGCAAAGCCGTGGATTTCGCCGGCAAAGGTTTCCCCATTGACTGTAAACTTTCCGCCGCACAGGCGACCCGTATAGGGGAACAAAATAGGCGCGTGGCTTCCCCAGACAGAAGGGTCTCCCTCCCAAATATGTTCCACGCCATCTTTTTTACAAATAACGCTATGCAGCTCTGCGCCTAAAGAATCTACGGTTATCTTTAATTGCTCGTTCTCGATGGTATATTTCATTAAGGATCCTCCTTAAATTAACTGCTGTACAATGAACCAAGCCAAAACAATGCCGCCCAAAATAATCCGGTAAATACCAAAGACCCGGAAACTGCGCCGCCGCACGTAATCCATTAGCGCGCGGATTACCAGCAAACTCACCAAGAAGGATACTGCGCAGCCTACAACCAACAGCAAAATCTCTGTACCGGAAGCCAATACGCCGGAGAGCAGGAATTTGAGTAGTTTTAATGCGCTGGCGCCCAGCATTGTGGGAATGGCCAAAAAGAAAGAGAACTCTGCGCCGGCAGGCCGGGCAACGCCCAAAATAATCGCGCCTAAAATAGTAGAGCCGGACCGGGATGTGCCGGGAATCAAGGCAAGGCACTGAAATGCGCCGATCAGCAGGGCAGTTCTGTAGTCGATCTCATAAACATCGCCTATTTTGTGCTGACGCTTATTATCCGCCCGTTCCAAGTAGAGAAAGGCTACGCCGTAAACCACCAGCGCAATTGCCACAACTACGTGGTTATACAGGTGGGCATCCATCCAATCATCCAGTAGCAGGCCAATGACTGCCGAAGGCAGTACCGCAACCACAACCTTAAACCAAAGCTGCCAGGTCTGTTTGCGAACTGCCACCTCTTTTTTCGTGGAGAAGGGATTGAGCTTATGGAAAAACAGGAGCACTACCGCCAAGATTGCACCCAGCTGGATGACCACCTGGAACATTTCATAAAATTCCGGGGATACTCTCAGCTTCACAAGCTGATCTAATAGGATCATATGGCCGGTAGAGGAGATAGGAAGCCATTCGGTAACACCTTCTACAATGCCAAAAAGGATCGCTTTTAGTATTTCAATAAATATTTCCATTCTTTTCCCTCCACATTCCTATTTGCTTCGATTATACCTGCCCCACAATTAGAAAGCAAGCCTAAAAAACCTTCTCCTGGGAGAATGCATCCTCTCGTTAACATTTTAGGGTGAAACTCTTTACAAATTATTCATTTGTAGAGTAAAATATAGGTTATAATAAGAGAAAACCAAACTTTTACTTAGGAGGACTCGTTATGGCTGTTAAAGTACTTCTTATTGAGGATGACCGCAATATTTCCGAACTTCTGCAGCTTTATTTAGAAAAAGAGGGCTACGCTGTGGCAACTGCCGCTGATGGCCGACAGGGCCTGGAGCAATTCCATACATTTCATCCCGATTTGGTACTGTTGGACGTAATGATGCCGGTAATGAACGGTTGGGATACCTGCCGTGCTATCCGTGCCGAAAGCCAGGTGCCCATTATTATGCTCACCGCAAAAAGCGAAACCGACGATAAAGTTATGGGACTAAAGGCAGGCGCTGATGGCTATATCACCAAGCCATTCGAAATGAAAGAAGTGCTTGCCCGCATGGAGGCCATCCTCCGCCGCACCACGTCCGCCCGTACCGTAAATTCCAATCGTTTGTCCTTTGATAAGCTTGTCATTGATATGGATGCCTTTGAGCTGATTTTGGACGGGAAAAAGGTGGATGCGCCCCCGAAGGAAATGGAGCTTTTATTCTACTTGGCTTCCACGCCCAACCGTGTTTACACCCGTAACCAGTTGCTCGATGAGGTTTGGGGCTTCGACTACTTTGGCGACTCCCGGACTGTAGACGTGCACGTCAAGCGTCTGCGTGAAAAGTTAGAGGGTGTTTCCGAAAAATGGAGCCTGAAAACCGTCTGGGGCGTAGGCTACAAATTTGAGGTTTTATAAGTATGCGCAGCTATTTCAGCCGGATTTTTGTCCCCGGTACTATTCTTTTGCTGGCTTCTCTGATTGTGGTTGGCTCCTTTTTCCAAATCCTGGTTCAGGCCTATTTGCGGGAGAGCACCCTTTCCGAACTGCAGACCAACAGCGCCACCATTTCCCGCCTGGCAGCAGCTTACTTTGCGGAAAATGAGATGTCCGGCAACGACTTTCTTGTTAATATCAGCGTAGCTGCCAGTGTTTCCGGCGCAGATGCTGTAATCTGCAGTCCCAACGGCAAGCTGCTTCTTTGTTCCGATGCGCCTATGGGCTGCGCCCACCAGGGTCAGCAGGTCTCTTTGGATTTTGTATCCGACGTCCTTTCCTCCGGTTCTGTGGCGAACACCGGCAAAGTTTCCGGTCTTTACGATACCCCCCGCTATGTGGTTTCCGTTCCCGTATTGTCAAAAACAGGGGAGGCGGTCGGTATTGTCATTCTTTCCGCCCCCATTTCCGAAACATCCAAGGTGCTTTCCCGGCTCAGTAGTATGTATATTTATATTTCTGCAGGAACGATTGTGGTTGCGCTGATTGTTATGCTTGTTTTGGCAAGAAAGCAGAGTACGCCCCTGCGGGAAATGGCCAACGCTGCCACTGCTTTTGGACACGGCGACCTGTCTGCCCGGATGCGGATCAACAAGTACGATCCCCTTGAAGTGCAGGAAATGGCTGTTGCCTTTAACAATATGGCAGTATCTCTGGAGAAAAGCGAATCCCAGCGCACAGAATTTGTGGCCAATGTATCCCACGAGCTAAAAACCCCTATGACGGTCATCGGCGGATATATTGACGGAATTTTGGACGGTACCATCCCCCCCGAACGTCAGAAATATTATATGCAAATTGTGTCCGATGAGACCAAGCGCCTTAGCCGTTTGGTGCGTAGTATGCTGGAAATCTCCCGGATGGAGTCTCGGGAAGGCATCCCCGAAACCGAAAAGACACGGTTTGATATTGGAGAATGCGCCGGCCAGGTTCTTCTGTCTTTTGAACAAAAGATTATGGAAAAGCAACTGGATGTGGAAGCCGAACTTCCAGAAAACCCCCTGTTCACAAGAGCCAATCAGGACGCTATTATCCAGGTCATTTATAATCTTCTGGACAATGCGGTAAAATTCTGCCCGGAAAAAGGACAACTTCGTGTATCTGTCCGGGATGATGGAGAAAAAATCCGCGTAAGCGTTGCCAACAGCGGTCCGGCCATCCCTGCCGATGAACTGCCTCTGGTTTTCGACCGTTTCCACAAATTAGATAAAAGCCGCACCCGTGGGCAAGAAGGCTGGGGACTTGGTCTTTATATCGTCAAAACCCTTGTATGCAGCCACGGCGAGGATATCTCCGTCAGCAGCCGGGAAGGGGAGACCTCATTCACCTTCACGCTGCCTGCGGTGCTTTGAGGTAAAACTATGGAAAACAACACTTCCAACGAATACCGTACCGGCGGCCATTTACCGAGGCAAAGTGCCAACGGCCTTCTTTCCGCTGCTCTGTTGGTGTTCTTAGCCATCACCGGTATGTTCCTCACTGCCGGCTTTCTGGCTTTGCGCTCTCTTTCTCTGGGTGCAGAGCAAGAGCTTGCTTCCCTGCAACCCCCTGAAGGCACCTTTTTTCCGGGAGAACAACTGCATATGGAAGGGGAAGTTACCAACTGTAGCATTGTGGGAATTACCTGTCAAAGCATTTCCGAATTTTGCGAAAAGTATTATGAACTGCCTGCCGGTATTTATATTCTCCAGGTGGAAAAAAACTCCCCTGCCGATCGGCAAGGTGTGCTGCCCGGAGATGTATTGATCCGTGTCAATGGGGAAGCTCTGCGTCTTCCCTCTACCTTACAGCAGTTCTTTGATGACTCTCCCGAGGATACCCCTGTAAAGCTGGAATTTTCCCGAAAAGGAAAGATTTACACAATATATGTTGTATCAGGAGCCTGATTATGGACATCATTTACGAAAAAGAATATGCCCTTACCGATATGCACAGCGATGCCTTTGGTCGGGCAAAACCTGCCGCCCTTTTATCCTTCGCCCAGGACATTGCCGGAGAACACGCAGCTAATTTATCGGATAATTGGGAAGGACTGCAAAAAAAGCACCTGTTTTGGGCTGTCAGCCGTCATCGCCTTACAGTTTTCTATCCGCCGAAAACAGGGGAGACCTTGCTGCTTCGCACCTGGCCTATGGTTACTACCCGGGTGGCCTACCCCCGCTGCGTGGAAGGCTACAGAAAAGACGGCACCTTACTCTTCCGTGTGGTCAGCCTTTGGGTACTTATGGATACAGAGAAACGCTCCCTCGTTCTGCCTGGCCGGAGCGGTCTGACCATTAACGGTTGGAACAGTGGTACCGAAGGTCCGCTTCCCGGCTCACTTGCTCCGGAGCAATATGAAAATAGTGCCATCCGGACCGTAACCTATTCTGATCTGGACAGAAATCTGCATATGAACAACACGCGGTATTTGGAGTGGGTAGGCGACCTTTTGCCTATTTCCTTCCACAAAGCCCATTATCTGTCTGATTGCACAGTATGTTACCTCCAAGAGCTTCTGCCGGATCAGACCCTTTCCCTCTCCTGGCAGCTCCGGGAAGACGGTCTTTTCACCCTGGACGGTTATTTGGCAAATTCCACCACAGGAGAACGGATCTTCTCCGCGCAAATACAGTATACATCCGATGTTCTGTAAACTATTTTTTGTATTCCGAAATAAATCGAATTCTGTCGAATTTCCGTATATTCCCTTGTAAGCTGTGGGTTTACAAGGGATTTTCCCTTCTTCCCTGTGGACAACCCTGTGGAAAATGTGGATAACTTTTAGATTGGCTATCTGCATTTTCTCCATATTTTTTAATTTATGTAAACGAAATTTTATTTCCGAATTGGATAAAAAAACCGCCCCAGGTATTCCCAGGACAGTTCGGTTTACACATTATTTGCGGCATTTTTTCAGGGGGACTATACATTTGGGCCGTTTTTGTTTATAATGGGATTATAACACGAAATATCCTATATTTCTATTCACTTTTTTTACGATTTAATTCTTCAAATGCATATTCTTTTTGGTGGTATTATACGATGATATTTGGTTTTTACACGTTAGGCTGCAAAGTCAACCAATATGAAACCCAGGCAATGGAACAGCTTCTCCGACAGGAGGGGCATA
The DNA here is from genome assembly GCA_045658625.1 of Faecousia sp. Classification (GTDB taxonomy): domain Bacteria; phylum Bacillota; class Clostridia; order Oscillospirales; family Oscillospiraceae; genus Faecousia. The sequence goes on along the minus strand of JAZOVI010000118.1, from coordinate 36,274 downwards.
TTGTGCTTCCTTTTTCAGAAAGATGCGACGCTTACATTATCAACACCTGTTCTGTTACTGCCGTTGCCGATAAGAAAAATCGAGCAGTTATCCGCCGCTGCCGAAAAGCAAATCCGGACGCCGTGATTGCCGTTTGCGGCTGTTACCCCCAGCGGGATCAAGCTTCTGTTGCCGCACTGGGTGTGGATGTGATTGGCGGCAGCAGCAACCGGGAAGCATTCCTCCAGGATATTATGACCGTTTTTCAGGCGAAAAACCCCATTTATCGGGTAGATAACGCCCTTTATCGCCGGGAATTCGAAATTCTGCCTCCCGGCGGTTTGGAGGCTCGTACCCGGGCAATGCTGAAGGTACAGGACGGCTGTCAGAATTTCTGTACCTATTGTATCATTCCTTACACCCGAGGTCCTGTCCGCTCTGCCCCTGTAGAGCTGGCAGTGGAGCAAGCAAAAGCGCTCCGGGATAAAGGTTATAAAGAAATTGTGATCACCGGCATCGAAATTGCCTCCTGGGGCAGAGATCTTCCCGAAAGACCGGGCCTTCATGCGCTTTTGGAAGCTCTTTCCCAAGCTGTTCCCGAAATGCGGCTGCGCCTTGGTTCTTTGGAGCCTCGCATTATCACCCTGGAGTTTTGTGAAACCATAAAAACCCTCCCGAACCTCTGCCCCCATTTCCATTTATCTATGCAATCGGGCTGCGACAGTGTGCTGAAACGGATGAAGCGGAAATACGATACCGCCCGGTACTTGGAAAGCGTTTATCTTTTGAAGGAAACCTTCCCCGATTGCGCCATCACCACCGATATGATTGTGGCATTCCCCGGAGAAACCGAGGAGGAATTTGCCGAAAGCGTTGCTTTTATCGAAAAGTGTGGCTTTGCGGATATGCATATTTTCCCTTACTCCCGCCGTCCCGGCACACCGGCAGATAAAATGCCCGGTCAGTTAGATAATGCTACCAAAGAAAAGCGCAGCCGGGAAGCCTGCGCTGTGGCAGAAAAAATGTCCATAGCTTACCGACAGAATATGGTAGGCAACACATATATGGTCCTTTTTGAGGAGAAGGAAGGGGAGTATTTCATCGGACACACCCCCAATTATGTAAAAGTTTACCTAAAAAGCCACAAGGACCTGCACAACGATATTCTACAGGTAACCATCCAAAATCTTTATAAAGATGGTGTAATCGGAATACTTCCCTGATACCTCTTCAAAAATTTTTAATGACAACACCATCATTTTGTGTTATACTATACGGTACTGAAGTATGTTTCTTAGAAGGAGGTATTTCCTTTGAAATATTGGCGTGGTTTTTTGGTTGCAGGTGTTATCGCTGCCTGCACCTGGGGTCTGACCACCTTTGCCCAGACCCATACAACTCTCATTGATATGATTTTCCCCTATGTTTCCCGTATGATCACCGGCGGAACAGCCGAGTGGAGCGCGGCTGTCTCTTTTTGTATGTGGCAGGCGCTGCTGATTTTTGCGGTACTTGGCATTTGCGGCCTTTTGGCGCTGGGAATTGTCCTGCGGTGGAACATTCTGCAGATCTCCGGTTGGATTGCTGCCGTTATCAGCCTGATTGTTTTTCTTAACACAGGTATTTTCGGTATGAACAACTATGCCGGTCCTTTGGCAGACGACATCCACTTGGATGTCTCCAATTACGAAATTTCTGAATTGGAAGACGCTGCTAAGTACTATTTAGAAGAAGCCATCAAAGCCCGGGATCAGATTCCCACAGATGCCTATGTGGGCGCAGAGGTGGTGTTCCCGGATTTTGAGACCCTCGCCCAGCAAGCTGAGGGCGGTTTCCAATCCCTGGTATATGACAAAAAGTTCTCTGTCTTTGCCGGCTCTATGGTTCCCGTCAAGAAGTTAGGCTGGAAGGGCTACTATAGCGGAAACAGCACCACCGGCGTTACCGTTCATCTCACCGGCGAAGCCGCTGTTAACCCCGATGTGCCCGGTATCCTGCTTCCCTTTGCCATCTGCCATGAAATGGCTCACCGTATGAGCATCGCATCCAATCGGGATGCTGATTTCTCCGCATTCTTGGCATGTGTCCACAATGAAGATCCCTACTTTGTCTATTCCGGTTATGTGAATGCTTACCGGTACTGCCTGAAAGCGCTGCGGTCTTTCAGCTCTGAAGCTGCCACCGCCGCGGTCGCCCATCTGGAAGCTTTGGAAAACGGTCGTTTCCATCAGGATATTTCCAATATTGACAGTTTTTATAAGGACAGTGAGGATGCTACTGAATTCCGCGGAAATGTGCAGCTTTTGGTTTCTTGGTATATTCAGGAAGTGTATCTCCCCGCCCATATCGACGAGGAAGTTCCCTCTTTCGATCCTCTGGACGAAACACAGGTAGACCTGTCCGGTCTCGTCAACGGACCTGCTGCCTGATATGAAAGAAACACTGATTGCGGGCTTACCCGCCTTAAATCTCACTCTGCCGGAGGATCGGATTAACCGTTTGGTAGCCTTTGGCGAAGCGGTGATTCGGCAAAATGAAGTGATGAACCTCACCGCTATTACCGAGCCTACCCAGGTAGCCCGTCTGCACCTGCTGGACAGTTTGAGTTTGCTGACCCAGGCCGATCTTTCCGGCAAGAAGATGATTGACGTAGGCTGCGGCGCGGGCTTCCCTGGTGTTCCGGTAAAAATTGCCTGCCCCGATGTAAAGCTGACGCTTCTGGACTCCCTGGGCAAGCGAATGAACTGGCTTTCGGAAATTCTGCCTGCACTCTCGGTAGGTGCAGAATGTGTAACCGCCCGGGCGGAGGAATTTGTTACCCAGCGTCGGGAAAGTTATGACATTGCTACCAGCCGGGCTGTGGCAAGGCTGAATATTCTGCTGGAGCTGACCGCCCCTTATGTAAAAGTAGGCGGAAATGTCCTGGCAATGAAGGGCTCTGCCGCCCGGGAAGAGCTGGAAGAAGCCAAAAACGCCATTAAGAAGCTGGGCCTCAAATTAGAGACCGTAGCAGAGTTTCCTGTGGACGACGGCGTACATACCGTCCTCGTTTTCAAGAAAGTCGCCCAAACCCCTGCCCAGTACCCCCGCCCGTATGCAAAAATCAAACAATCTCCTCTGTAACCCCCACCGCGCCACGGATAACCGTGGCGCGGTTTTTTGTTATTAACCGGCATCTTCACGCCTGTTTTTATCAAATTTATAGTAGACATTTCCTTTTTTATGTGTTATGATGTATGTGGTGGAGGATGGAGCAAATTTGAATTGCTGTATTTTTCGCTGAAAAAAGTTAAAATTTGGGGCGAAAATATGTATTTCGCAACCCGTTATAGGAGGAACATATATGAACATCAAAGATCTTGAAAAGTATGGCATTACCGGTACTACCGAGATCGTCTACAATCCCACCTACGAGCAGCTGTTCGAGGCAGAGATGGACCCCACTCTGGAGGGCTTTGACAAGGGCCAGCTGACTGAGCTGGGCGCTGTCAACGTTATGACCGGCATCTACACCGGCCGCTCCCCCAAAGACAAGTTCATTGTTATGGACGACACTTCCAAGGACACCGTGTGGTGGACCTCTCCCGAGTTCGCTAACGACAACAAGCCCGCTTCCGTAGAAGCTTGGAACACCTGCAAGGAGCTGGCTCTGAAGCAGCTGTCCGGCAACAAGAAGCTGTACGTTATGGACCTGTTCTGCGGCACCAACCCCGACTCCCGTATGGCTATCCGCTTCATCGTGGAAGTGGCATGGCAGGCTCACTTTGTAAAGAATATGTTCATCACTCCCACCGAGGAAGAGCTGAAGAACTTCGAGCCCAACTTTGTTATCTACAACGCTTCCAAGGCTAAGGTCGAGAACTACAAGGAGCTGGGCCTCAACTCCGAGACTGCAGTTCTCTTTAACCTGACCTCCCGTGAGCAGGTCATCCTGAATACCTGGTACGGCGGCGAGATGAAGAAGGGTATGTTCTCCATGATGAACTACTACCTGCCGCTGAACGGCATGGCTTCCATGCACTGCTCTGCTAACACCGATATGAACGGTGAGAACACCGCTCTGTTCTTCGGTCTGTCCGGCACCGGCAAGACCACTCTGTCCACCGACCCCAAGAGACTGCTGATCGGCGACGACGAGCACGGCTGGGACGACAACGGCGTCTTCAACTTCGAGGGCGGCTGCTACGCTAAGGTTATCAACCTGGATCCCGAGTCCGAGCCCGACATCTACAAGGCTATCCGCAGAAACGCTCTGCTGGAGAACGTTACTGTTGATGAGAACGGCAAGTGCGACTTCGCTGACGGCTCCGTCACCGAGAACACCCGTGTTTCCTACCCCATCAACCACATCGACAACATCGTTCGCCCCGTGTCCGCAGGTCCTGACGCTAAGAACGTCATCTTCCTGTCCGCTGACGCATTCGGCGTTCTGCCTCCCGTTTCCATCCTGACCCCCGAGCAGACTCAGTACTACTTCCTCTCCGGCTTCACCTCCAAGCTGGCCGGCACCGAGCGTGGCATCACTGAGCCCACCCCCACCTTCTCCGCTTGCTTCGGCGCTGCTTTCCTGGAGCTGCACCCCACCAAGTACGGCGAAGAGCTGGTCAAGAAGATGGAGAAGTCCGGCGCTAAGGCTTACCTGGTAAACACCGGCTGGAACGGCACCGGCAAGCGTATTTCCATTAAGGACACCCGTGGCATCATCGATGCTATTCTGGATGGCTCCATCCTGAAGGCTGAGACCAAGACCATTCCTTACTTCGGCTTCGAAGTTCCCACCGCTCTGCCCGGCGTTGACAGCGGCATTCTGGATCCCAGAGACACCTACGCTGATCCCGCTATTTGGGAAGCTAAGGCTCAGGATCTGGCAGCTCGCTTCCAGAAGAACTTTGTCAAGTACACCGGCAACGACGCAGGCAAGGCTCTGGTCGCTGCAGGCCCCAAGGCTGAGTAATTTCGTCTTCTAAGATAGCCGGGGGACTCCCCCGGCTATCCACACAAAATCATCCATCGCAGGGTGGGGGTGTATCCCCACCGAAAGTATAAATAGGTAGGAACAGACCCCTGTCCTGCGACCCAAAATCTTAAATGGAGGAATTCAATAACTATGGCAAGAAAAGTTCAATTTGTTGAAACTGTATTGCGGGATGCCAACCAGTCTCTGATTGCCACCCGTCTGCCCTTTGAAAAGTTTGAGCCTATGCTCGCTACCATTGACAAGGCCGGCTACTACGCCGCTGAGTGCTGGGGCGGCGCTACCTTTGACGTCTGCCTGCGCTACCTGAACGAAGATCCGTGGGAGCGTCTGCGCAAGATCCGCGCTGCTATGCCCAACACCAAGCTGCAGATGCTGCTGCGTGGTCAGAATGTTCTGGGCTACTCTCACTACCCCGATGACTTTGTTCGTCTGTTCGTCAAGAAGGCTGTTGAAAATGGCATCGATGTTATCCGTATTTTCGACGCTTTGAACGACGTAAACAATATGAAGGTCGCTATGGAGACCACTGTAAATGCCGGTGCTATTGCTTCCGGTACTATTTCCTACACTACCTCTCCCGTTCATACTCACAAGAAGTATGTCCAGATGGTCAAGGAACTGAAGGAAATGGGTGCTTCCACCATCTGCATTAAGGATATGGCCGGTATTATGGGTCCCCAGGAAGCTTACGATCTGGTTTCCGCTATTAAGGACGCTGTTGACCTGCCCATCGACCTGCACACCCACTCCACTACCGGTCTTGCATTCATGACCTACCTGAAGGCTGTGGAAGCCGGCGTTGACATCATCGACACCGCGATTTCTCCCTTCTCCGGCGGTACTTCCCAGCCCGCTACCGAGACCATGGCTTACGCACTGCGTCAGCTGGGCTACGAGGTAGACCTGGACGATTCCTGCACCACCGCTATGGCTGACTACTTCAAGACCGTTCGTGACGAGTTCATTGCTGACGGTACTCTGATGCCCAAGGCTCTGGCTACCGACACCCAGTGTCTGACCTACCAGGTTCCCGGCGGTATGCTGTCTAACCTCTTAAGCCAGCTGAAGCAGATGAATGCTCTGGATAAGTTCGAGGAAGCACTGGCTGAGACTCCCAAGGTCCGCGCTGATATGGGTTACCCCCCGCTGGTTACTCCCACCTCCCAGATGGTTGGTGTGCAGGCAGTCCGTAATGTTCTGGACGGCCAGCGCTACAAGACCGTCTCCAAGGAGATCAAGGCATACTGCCGTGGCGAGTACGGCACTACTCCCGCTCCCATTGATCCCGCTATCCGTGAGAGCATCCTGGCTGGTGATGCCGTTGTTGATGGCCGTTACGCTGACACCCTGACACCTGTTGTTGAAGAGACCCGTGTAAAGCTGGGCGATCTGGCTCGTTGCGATGAGGATGTCCTGTCTTACATTGCATTCCCCAACCTAGCTGAAAAGTTCTTCGAAGACCGCAAGGCAAAGGAAGAAAACGAAGTGACCTATACCATTACCGAAGCCTAAGGAGGTATCGGTATGCTGTTTTTAACATCCGCTCCTTCTCAGCTGGATAATATCCTTACCATCTGCTTAGTTGTTGCGTTGTTTTTAGTGGTTGTTGCCGCTATTATCCGCAAATCCATGCAGCTGAAAAAGGATGAGGCTGTAAGCGCTTCCGCAGAAGCCGTGCCTGTAGCTGAAAGAGAACTCCCCACTGCCCCCGGCAGTGCAGGAAAGCTTAAGCTTTACAATGTAGAGCCGAAAACCGCCGCTATGGCTATGGCCATTGTGGCTGACAAAATGGGCAAACCCATCAATGAGCTGCGTTTCATTTCCATTAAGGAGGTAGAAAAATGAAGTATAAAGTAACTCTCAACGGCCGCACCTATGAGGTCGAGGTCGAAGCCGGCAAGGCTATGCTGCTGGCTGAATATGAAGCTATCGCACCCGCACCCGTAGCTGCCCCTGTTGCAGCACCCGCACCCGTAGCTGCTCCCGCTGCCGCACCTGCCGCTGCTGCTCCCGCTGCCGTCACCGGTTCCGGTGAAGTCGTAGAAGCTCCTATGCCCGGCACTATTATCAAAGTCAACGTTGCCGCAGGTCAGGCTGTTAAGACCGGCGACGTGCTGGTTGTTTTGGAAGCTATGAAGATGGAAAATGACATCACTGCTCCTAAGGACGGTACCATCACTCAGGTTGTTACCTCTAAGGGTGCTTCCGTTTCCTCCGGTGATCCCCTGGTCGTTATCGGCTAAGGAGGACCATAATGGAAATTCTGTACGAAAATCTGCTTGCTTTCCAGTGGCAGGACATCGTGATGATCCTGCTGGGTTGCCTGCTGATCTATCTTGCTATCAAGAAAGAGATGGAGCCCTCTCTGCTGCTGCCTATGGGTCTTGGCACAATCCTTGTCAACATCCCCGGCTCTACAGCACTGACCGGCCCTATTGCAGAGCTTTACAGCGCAGGTATCGCTAACGAATTGTTCCCCCTGCTGCTGTTCATCGGCATCGGCGCAATGATTGACTTTGGTCCTCTGCTCACGAACCCCAAGTTGATGCTCTTCGGCGCAGCCGCACAGTTCGGTATTTTCTTCACCCTGTGTATGGCCAGTATTTTCTTCCCCGATTTCCGGGACTTTTTCTCCATCGCCATCATCGGCGCTGCTGACGGTCCTACCTCTATTGCCGTTGCAAATGCTTTGGGCTCTAACTATGTAGGCGCAATCACCGTTGCTGCTTACTCCTATATGGCTCTGGTACCTGTTATCCAGCCCCCGGTCATCAAAGCTCTGACTTCTAAGAAAGAGCGTATGATCCGGATGCCCTATGAGCAGAAGTCTGTTTCTAAGACCACCCGTATTATGTTCCCCATCCTCATCACCATCGTTGCCTCTGCCATCGTTCCCGATGCTACTGCGCTGATCGGTTTCTTGATGTTCGGTAACCTGATCCGGGAGTGCGGTGTCTTGGACAGCCTCTCCGAGACTGCACAGAATGTGCTGGCAAACCTGATCACCATCTTCCTGGGCATTTCTGTGGCTTTCAATATGACTGCCGACAAGTTCCTCCAGGTAGATACCCTGCTGATTATGGGCCTGGGTCTTATCGCTTTCATCGTGGACACCGCCGGTGGCGTGCTGTTTGCGAAATTGATCAACGTCTTCTCCAAGAAGAAGATCAATCCTATGATCGGTGCTGCCGGTATTTCCGCATTCCCCATGTCCGGCCGTATTGTTCACAAGATGGCCCTGGCTGAAGATCCCCAGAACCACCTGCTGATGCACTCCATCGGCGTCAATGTTTCCGGCCAGATCGCATCTGTTATCGCCGGCGGTATTATCCTGAATATCGCCGCAAAGCTGATGGGAGGTTAATGCTATGAATTTTCTTTCTGATACTGCTGTAAATCTGCAATTTAACCCCCTCGCTTTCATTGAAAATTTGCAATATATGGGCGTTGGTATGCTGGTAATCTTCGTGGTTATCGGAATCATTGTCGGCACAACCATGCTCATTAACTGGCTGTTCTCCGAAAAGTAACTGACTCCGGGGAATCAACCCAGAGGTTGATTCCCCGTTACTCTACCCCTAAGGAGGGACTCCTATGCCTGATATTACAATTGGTCAAGCCGGTATTTACGCGCTGCTCGGTTATGTCGTTGTTTTTGCCGGACTGATCGCACTTATGCTTGTTACCATCCTTTTCGGTAAGCTGTTTACCATGAAAAAGGAAGAAAAAGCCCCTGTTCTCCCTGCTGAGACTGCCGTTCCTGCTCCCGCTGTTGCCCCCGGCACAGCCGGCAGCCTGAAGCTTTATAATGTAGATCCTAAAACTGCCGCTATGATTATGGCCATCGTTGCAGACAAGATGGGCAAACCCATCAACGAATTGCGCTTTATTTCCATTAAGGAGGTGGCAGAATGAATATCGGTGAAATTCTTCTGAAGCTGTGGAACGACAGCGGTTTTGCTTATATCTTCGCCCACTTTGCAGATGGTGGATGGCAGAACTTTGTTATGATCATTATCGGCTGTGTGCTTCTGTACTTAGCCATCGTAAAGAAATTTGAACCTCTACTGCTATGTGGTATTGCTTTTGGCTGTATTCTTACCAATTTGCCCGGCGCCGGTCTTTACAACCAGGAGCTTTGGAACAACTTTATGACCGAAGGTCATGAAGCTTACCACAGCTACGGCACCATCTTAAAAGAAGGCGGTCTTTTAGACTTCTTCTACATCGGCGTTAAGACCAGTATTTATCCCTGTCTGATCTTTATGGGTGTTGGTGCAATGACCGACTTTGGCCCTCTGCTCTCTAACCCCAAGAACCTGCTTTTGGGCGCTGCTGCCCAGCTTGGCGTGTTTGTAGCCTTTTTTGCCGCCAAGGCTTCCGGTGTCTTTACCGCTCTGGAAGCTGCCGCCATTGGTATCATCGGTGGCGCAGACGGTCCTACCGCCATCTTCCTTACCTCTCAGCTTGCCCCCCATCTTTTGGGTGCAATTGCGGTAGCAGCCTATTCCTACATGGCGCTGATTCCTATGATCCAGCCCCCCTTTATGAAGCTACTGACCACTCCCGAGCAGCGCAAGATTAAGATGGAGCAGACCCGTACCGTTTCCAAGACCGAAAAGATCGTGTTCCCCATCGTGGTAACCCTTTTCGTGGCTCTGCTCCTGCCCGATACTGCGCCTCTGATCGGTTGCTTGATGCTGGGTAACCTCTTAAATGAGACCGGTGTTACCGAGCGTCTTTCTAACACTGCACAGAATGCCCTGATGAACATTGTTACTATCCTGCTGAGTACCTCCGTTGGTGCAACGATGGTGGGCTCCAACTTCCTCACCGGTCAGACATTACTGATCATTGTTTTGGGTGTCGTTGCCTTTATTCTCTCCACCTGCGGCGGTCTTTTAGGCGGTGTCGCCCTGTGTAAGCTGACAAAGGGTAAAGTCAATCCCCTGATCGGCTCTGCCGGCGTTTCTGCAGTGCCTATGGCTGCCCGTGTGGCCAATAAGGAAGGTCAGAAAGCGAACCCCTCCAACTTCCTGCTGATGCACGCAATGGGTCCCAATGTGGCCGGTGTCATTGGCTCCGCCATCGCAGCCGGTTTCCTGCTGAGCGTATTTGGCGGCTAATTATGTGTTTAATCCCTCACCAAACAGTGAGGGATTAATAATTGACAGTTGACAGTTGATAATTGATAATTCATAAACAAAAAGACCGCCAATGGCGGTCTTTTTTATTATTACGATTTCATTTATTGTTTCGCTGCTATTCTTTCCTTGCAAGCTTCCCAGTTACCTTCTACAAAGGTATCTTTGTAGAGTGGGAGTAATAAATGATTACTCATAAAAATAACAATCACATTATTCTTCTCTGTGATTTTCTTTATATTATTATATTGGAATCTTGATATGGATGTATGATCCGAAACAATGATCTCTTCCTCTGCAAATTCTATAGTTCTTGTCCACTCAGGAACACCATAGGTTTTTGAGAGCATTTTGTATCTGTTGTACGCTGCGACAAACCGCCTAAAAAATATACTGTATACAGATGCAAACACAAAATATATAGCAAAAAGCCAGCTAATCCATCTTCCGCCATTTCGAGCGAGAACAAAGAGCATACTAATTCCAATCAAACCGATAAAGCCCCACAAAATAAAAAGAAGAACGTTCACGCCGGTTAAAGGTAATTTCTTTTGCCAAGACATTATTTCTTTTTTGTCGATTCTATACTCGTTTTTCATCACAAATCCCTCTCTGATTTATTACCTTAACCGCTTCTCCAAAGTAGAGGAGGAAAGCTCTGTCAGGTGGACTTTATAGAAGCCATACTCCGTCGTCAAGAGAAAAGATTTCGGAAGACTATCACAAGGGATCACTTGACCATTATCCTCTGCTTTCTTCAGAAAATCCCGGGTTCTGTGGGAAGTGGACGTATTATCCATATCAAAAATTCCGATTATGGACGTATCTCTTACCGCCATATCGTTGCCGATTGATAAATACACTGTCATCCCCCCGTTGTCATTGCGAATGTAGGGGCGATCAGTGATCGCCCGCAGGCGGATAATATCCGCCCCTATAATCTAAATCCGTCTGCGCAGCAGACACTACAATTATAAATTGTCAATTGTCAACTATCAACTGTCAATTAAACTTCTTGCTTTCCGCAACAGCCAGCTCGTCGCAGCGGTTATTATAGGGATTTTCTGCATGGCCTTTGACCCAATGGTAATGCATTTGGTGCTTTTCCGTAAGGCAAAGGAGCTCTTCCCAAAGGTCGGGGTTCAGCGCCGGCTTTTTGTCGGCCTTTTTCCAGCCGTTTTTCCGCCAACCGGCAGCCCAGCCCTTGGAAAGGCCGTCAATCACATACTTGCTGTCGGAATACAGTTCCACCACGCAGCTCTCTTTCAAGGCAGACAGACCACGGATCACCGCCGTCAGCTCCATCCGGTTGTTGGTGGTGCTTGCTTCACCGCCGGACAGTTCCTTTTCTGTGCCTTTATAAATGAGGATGGCACCCCAGCCGCCGGGACCGGGGTTACCGGAGCAAGCGCCGTCTGTATACAGCTCTACCTGCTTCAATTTTCGTTCTCCTCTTCCTGAGGCACACGCTCAATAGAAACCAGGGCGTTGCCTTCCTCGATGCGCATAATAATAACACCCTGCACATCACGCTTGTAAATATTGATGGTATTTGCAGGCACACGGATAATAACGCCGCCCTTTTCAATCAGCATAACATCGTCGGTGTCTTGAACCACACGACAGCCGGCAACCTTGCCGGTCTTAGCTGTAATATTGTAGTTCTTGAGGCCCTTACCGCCACGGGTCTGGGGCGCTTTCTCACCGTCAGGACCGGTACGGAGGTACTCGGCAAGCTCTGTCCGCTTACCATAGCCGTTTTCGGTTACGGTCAGTAGGGTAGTACCCTCTTCAGCCTTTTCTGCGCCAATGACCTGATCACCGTCGTTCAGCAGAATACCACGAACACCTGTTGCATCACGACCCATCGGCCGGACATCCTTTTCGTTAAAGCAGATGGCCATACCGTCAGCGGTGGCAAGAATAATATTGTCATCACCATTTGTGCGGATCACGTTAATCAGGTGATCGCCTTCGTCCAGGGTAATAGCACGAATACCGGTCTTTCTCCGGGTATTGAGGGCCACGAAGGGAATTCGCTTGACAGTACCGTTGCGGGTGACCATCATCAGGTACTCATCCTCGTAGAATTCACGGGTAATCACCATTGCCGTAACCTTTTCACCGGGCTCAAGGGGCAGAATGTTTACGATGGCAGTACCGCGGGCAGTTCTGCCTGCCTCAGGGATCTGGTAGCCCTTTCTGTGGTGGACACGGCCCATATCTGTAAAGAACAGCATATGATCGTGGGTAGAAGCCACGTTCAGGCTCTTTACATAGTCCTCATCCTTCAGATTCTGAGCGTTAACACCACGACCGCCACGAGCCTGGGTGCGGTAGGTATCTACCGGCATACGCTTTACATAGCCCTGGTTGGACAGAGTAAAGGCGCAGGTTTCCTCTTCGATCAGGTCTTCAATGTCGATCTCGTCCTCAATGTCCTGAATTTCGGTCTTTCGTTCATCGCCGAACTTATCCCGAATAACAATCAGTTCCTCACGGAGCACAGCCTGGAGCTTTTCACGGTTTTCAAGCAGATCTACATAGTAAGCGATCTTTTCCTGCAGCTCGTTGTACTCAGCCTGGAGTTTTTCTCTGTCAAGACCCTGCAGGGCTTTCAGACGCATATCCAAGATTGCCTGAGCCTGCACCTCGTCTAAACCAAAACGCTGGCACAGCCGCTCTCTTGCGTCGTCGTAAGCAGAACGGATAATACGGATAACTTCGTCAATATTATCCTGAGCGATCAGCAGACCCTCCAACAGGTGAGCGCGCTCCCGGGCTTTCCGGAGATCAAACTCCGTCCGGCGGGTCAGTACTTCCATCTGGAAGGTAAGATACTCGTCAATGATCTGCCGCAGGGACAGAATTCTGGGCTGCTTCTGGTCAACCCCCAGTGCCAGCATAATAATACCAAAGCTCGACTGCATAGCCGTCTGCTTAAACAGAGTGTTCAGCACCACCTGGGGATTGGCATCCTTTTTCAGCTCGATGACGATCCGCATACCGTTACGGTCAGTCTCGTCACGGAGGTCGGAAATGCCTTCCAGGCGCTTGTCCTTTACCTGATCGGCAATATTCTTGATCAGCTGGCGCTTATTGACCTGGTAGGGAAGCTCAGTAACGATAATTCTCGTTCTGTCGCTGCCAAAGGTCTCAAATTCTGCCCGGGCACGGACAACCAGCTTGCCACGGCCGGTAGCATAAGCTGCCCGGATGCCGGATCTGCCCATAATGATACCGCCGGTAGGGAAGTCAGGTCCGGTAATATGCTCCATCAGGTCGATGGCATTGATTTCCGGGTCGTCCAGCACTGCCACGCAGGCATTGATAACCTCGGTCAGGTTATGAGGGGGAATATTGGTTGCCATACCAACCGCAATACCAGAAGAACCGTTTACCAACAGGTTCGGGAAGCGGCTGGGAAGTACACGAGGCTCCTTCCGGGACTCGTCGAAGTTGGGGTCCCAGTTTACCGTATCTTTTTCAATGTCCCGAAGCATCTCATTAGAGAGCTTACTCATTCTTGCTTCCGTATAACGGTAAGCAGCAGGGGGGTCGCCGTCCACAGAACCGAAGTTACCGTGGCCGTCCACCAGCATATAGCGCATAGAGAAATTCTGGGCAAGACGCACCATTGCATCATATACAGAGCTGTCGCCATGGGGATGGTACTTACCAAGCACATCACCGACACAGGTGGCAGACTTCTTAAAAGGCTTATCGGAGGTAAGGCCGGATTCATACATCGTATAAAGGATACGACGGTGAACCGGCTTCAGACCATCCCGCACATCGGGCAGCGCTCTGCCAACAATAACACTCATAGCATACTCAATGTAGGATTTTTCCATTTCCTCCACTAAGTTGGATTCTGTAATAGACTGTTCCGGGAACATAATGTCTTCCGGCTTATAGTCGCGGTTATGCTTTGCCAAAATACGTTCCCTCCTTAAATATCAATGTTAATGGCATATTTTGCGTTCTTTTCGATCCATTCTTTCCGGGGCTCAACCTGCTCGCCCATCAAAACGGAGAAAATCTCGTCTGCCCGGCGGGCATCCTCCAGGGTAATCCGGCGGAGTGTACGGGTGGTGGGGTCCATAGTGGTCTCCCACAGCTCGTGGGGGTCCATTTCACCAAGACCCTTAAACCGGGAAATTTCCACTTTCGCATTGCTTTCGCCACGCAGTTCCGCAGAAACCTGGTCTCTCTGTTCATCGGAGTAAGCAACCCGCTCGGTCTTGCCTCTTTTCAGTTTATAGAGAGGAGGCACGGCGGAGTAAACATAGCCGTTTTCGATCAGTGGCCGCATATAACGGAAGAAGAAAGTAAGCAGCAGGGTACGGATATGGGCGCCGTCCACGTCAGCATCGGACATAATGATAATTTTGTGGTAGCGCAGACGGGAAATATCAAAGTCCTCACCAATACCGCCGCCCAGGGCGATGATCAGGGGAGAGAGCTTATCGTTGCCATAAATTTTATCGGCTCTGGCCTTTTCTACGTTGAGCATTTTACCCCACATAGCCAAAATTGCCTGGAAGCGGGAATCTCTGCCCTGGATGGCAGAGCCTGCAGCAGAGTCACCCTCGACGATGTAAAGTTCGCACAGAGAAGGGTCTTTTTCGTTGCAGTCCTGCAATTTATCCGGCATACCGCCGGATTCAAGTCCTGTCTTGCGGCGGGCATTTTCTCTTGCCTTCCGGGCAGCTTCTCTTGCCCGGTTTGCCATCATTGCCTTTTCCAGGATGATCTTAGCAGTGGCAGGATGCTCTTCAAAATAAGTTGCCAGCTGCTCGCCAACAATCTGCTCCACCAAAGTACGGATATAGGCATTACCCAGCTTCGCCTTGGTCTGACCCTCAAACTGGGCATCGGTCAGCTTTACAGAAATAATGGCAGAAATGCCTTCTCGGCAATCTTCACCGGAAACCTTGTCATCACCCTTGATAATACCGACTTTAACGCCGTAGTTATTCAGTACACGGGTAAGAGCTGTCTTAAAACCGGTTTCATGCATACCGCCTTCAGGGGTACGCACATCGTTGGCAAAGGACTGAAGACTTTCGCTGTAGCCGTCATTATACTGCATCGCAATTTCTGCGGAAGCATCGCCCTTGGAGCCTGCCATATAAATCACGTCATTATGAATGACGGTCTTTTTCTGATTGGTAAAAGTTACAAACTCCCGGATACCGCCTTCGTAGCGCATAGTCTCAGAAACAGGCTCCTCGCCCCGGTTATCGGAAATGGTAATTCCCAGACCTGCATTCAAGAATGCCTCCTCACGCATACGCTCGTGAAGGATTTCATAGGAGTAAATGACATCGTCAAACATTTCCGGGTCGGGCTGGAAGGTTACCTCTGTACCGGTTTTATCGGTTTTGCCGATAATCCGCATCTCCTGAGTGATATGACCGCGGGCAAATTTCATTTCGTAAATGTTGCCGTTTTTGAATACCCGGGCAGTGAGGCTTTCACTGAGTGCATTTACAACAGACGCGCCAACACCGTGGAGACCACCGGAAACCTTATAACCGCCACCACCGAACTTACCGCCGGCGTGCAACACCGTGAAAACAACCTCCAGAGCCGGTTTTCCAGTCTGGGGCTGAATATCTACGGGGATACCACGACCGTTATCGGTAACGGTGATAGAGTTACCGGGGTTAATGGTAACATTAATATGATCACAGTAACCGGCCAGAGCCTCGTCGATAGAGTTATCCACGATCTCATATACCAGGTGGTGCAGACCGGAGCTGGATGTAGAACCGATATACATACCCGGGCGCTTGCGAACAGCCTCCAGGCCTTCCAAAACCTGAATTTGTTCGCCGCCGTATTCCTGTGTTACCTTTGTTTCTTCAGACATAATCTTACTCCTGTCTTAAAAAATCTCAATAAGAACATATAAACTGAAAATATAGGATGTCATTGCGAGGAGCGAAGCGACGTGGCAATCTCCTGGCAAAATCTTTCATTCCAGTATACTGTTATATAGATCTACCCATTTCGGGTTCATTTGACAAATAAGAGAAGTTTTCTTATCCCTTGACCAACTTTTAATCTGTTTTTCCCGTTCAATCGCTACTTTTACATCAGAGGTATCTTCAAAATAAACCAATTTGTTTACTTTATACTTTGATGTAAAACTATTCTTATCAAAACTATGTTTATGCTCATAAACACGGCGTACTAAATCATTGGTAACACCGGTATATAACACAGTTCCATACTTGTTTGTCAAAATATATACATAGTATTTCATAAGCAATAATCATAGATTTTACCAGGAGATTGCCACGCCCCTGTGGGGCTCGCAATGACAATCAAATTTTGACATTTCCCTTCTCAATTTGGATGGTCTTACCCAATTTGGTAAACCGCCCCGGCTCGCAGCAGGTAATAAACACCTGACCGCCGGTAATTTGATTGAGAATAAAGTCCTGCCGCCCGGCATCCAGTTCGGACAGTACATCATCCAGCAGCAGTACCGGCATTTCGCCGCTTTCCCGCTGCATCAGCTCCCGTTGGGCCAGTTTCAGGCTGATAGCCGCCGTCCGCACCTGTCCCTGAGAGCCAAAAGTCTTGACGGACATTCCCGAAAGGGTTACATCAAAATCATCCTTGTGAGGCCCAGTCAAACATTGCATGCTCTCCAACTCTGCCCGATAGTGGCTTTCCAGATGATTATGCAGATCTTCCTGCAGTACATTTAAGGGCGCAAAGGGGTCTTTTACCGTAGAAACGGTGTGATAGGTAAGGTAAAAATCCTCTTTACCACCGGAAAATTGCCCGTGATAATTCTTTGCCGCATTGCCAAGTCCATCAAAAAACCGGGCACGGTAGGAAATTAAAAGGGCACCTACCTGGCACAGCCGGGCATTATACTCCGGCAGAATTTCTAAAAGAGCCGGATTTTCAAAACGGTCCTTCAGTATCCTGCTTTTTTGCTCTAAAATGCGGTTATATTCCGTCAGCGCCGCCTCATAATTAGGCCGAAGCTGACAAAGGGCATGATCTGCCAGCCGCCGCCGTGGAGCAGCGCCGGTTTTGAGCACCATCAAGTCCTCCGGGCAAAACAGCACCGTCTGCAAAACACCGCTGATCTCGCCGGCAGTCTTTTTTTTCACGCCGTTACGGAAAAGCTGCCGAGGACGGCTACCGGAAAACAGCAGCCACCGCAGACTTTGCTCCCGCTCCTGGGAAAACACATTTCCGCTGATTTCGCAAAAATCCGCTCCTAAACGCACCAATTCCGCGGTTTTTTGGGCGCGAAAACTCTTTCCCGACCCCAAATAACCGATGGCCTCAAGGAGATTGGTCTTTCCCTGGGCGTTATCGCCCACAATCAAATTGACTTCCGGCGAAAAATCCAAAGAAAGGGTCTCATAATTCCGGAAATCCCGGAGAGAGATGTTATACAGTTGCATGGATGGAAATCAGATAGCTTTCCCCATCAAAGGTAAAGGTATCACCGGGGTAAAGCTTCTTGCCACGCATGGTGCAGATTTCGCCATTAACCAGAACCTCTTCGTTCTGGATAACAGTCTTTGCCATACCACCGGACTCCACGGCATTGGCAAATTTCAGCGCAGCTTCTAACTTAATAAACTCTGTCCCGATGACCACCGGGATAGCATTTTCTTTTTTCTTTACGGTAACTTTCATTTTTTCACTCAATTCTTAATTCTGACAGGCAGAACCATATAGGCAAAATCATACTTTTCTTCTGCAGAGGTAAAGACGATGGGGCTGAGGCTGTTGGTCAGTTCCAAAACCACCTCTTCACTGGGAATCACCCGCAGAGCATCGGCAAGATAGCGAACATTGAAGCCGATTTCCAAATCCTTGCCGTCTCCGGCAACAGAGCATCGGTCCTCAGCCGCACCGATTGTGGTGTTGGTCCGCAGCTGCAGCACCTGCTCGGAGAAAATGCAGCGAACAGGGCTCTTATATTTTTCGGAAACGATAAGACCCACGCGTTCAATCGCGGAAGCCAGATCGGAAACATTTGCAGTCAGCTTAATGGGGCTGTTGGTAGGAACAACCTTCCGCCAATCCAGGAAATCACCTTCCAGTAAGCGGCAAATCAGGGTAGCGTCGCCCAAATGGAACAAAATGTGCTTACTTCCCAAAGTGAAGGAGACTTCATCATCGTTGTCTGTAAGGATTTTCTCTACTTCCTTCAGACCCTGGGCAGGCACAACAAAGGAAACTTCCGTTTCTGCCTCGATAGGGAAGGTACGGCGGGCAAGGCGGAAACCGTCAACAGCTACAGCGGAAACCTTGTCCTTTTCTACTTCAAACTTTACACCGGTATGAATAGGACGACCCTGATTCTCGGATACCGCAAAAATAGTACTGGAAATCAGTTCCTTCAGGTTGCTTTGGGGTAGAGTAACATTCCGGCCGCCGCTGACATCGGGCAGTTCGGGGTAATCCTGGGCATTCTCTGCGGAAATGGTGAAAGAGGAATAGCCCGCCCGAACGGAAACCTTGAAGTTTTCATCCACGGAGACGGTAACGGGGCCTTCCGGCAGACGGCGGATAATATCGCCAAACAGTCTGGCAGGGAAGATACACTTGCCGGCATCTGTAATTTCTGCTTCCACCCGGTAGGTAACGGCAGTTTCCATATTATAGCCGGTAAAGGTCAAATCGCCTGCAGCTTCACAGAAAATACCCTCCAAAGCGGAAAGAGCACTTTTAGGGGCAACGGCACGGCTTGTAATATTCAGGGCCGTTACCAGCATACTTTTTTCACAGGTAAAACGCATATGCAAAACCTCATTTCTGTAAAATAATGAAATATAAATATAAAAATATATATTTTAGGTAGTAATAACAGCAGTAGGGGAAAATATATGGGGAAAACTCCGAAACATATTGAAAATAAAGGCTTTTTTATCCACAGATACTCTGTAAATTTTACAGAACTTTTTAACAGCCAATGTGGGAAGAATTTTTAGAAAAACTTTTCCACAGAAAATCTTTCCACATTCCACAGCTTCTGTGGAAATCTTACAGACAGGAATTGATGTTGGCTGTAATATCCCGGATGTTGTTCTGCAGGGCGGTATCGCCGATTTGCAGAGCTTTTTCAATCTTTTCTACGGAGTAGAGAATGGTGGTATGATCCTTGCCAAGCTCTGTACCGATGGCAGGCAGGCTGAGGTTTGTCAGCTTGCGGATCAGGTACACAGCAATATGCCGGGCTTCTGCAACCGTCTTTGTTCTTTGATTGCCACGGAGAACCGTCTCGTCAATGGAATAGAACTTACAGACCTGGCTGATAATCAGGCTGGGAGTGGGCAGGGAGCTGCCTTCGCTCTTAAACATATCGCTGATGGCCCTGGTAACGTTGGGTAGATCCAGAGGCATATTGTTTAAGTCCCGGTATGCCATAATTTTCTTGACCGTGCCTTCGATCTGCCGGACATTGGTGGTAACGTTGACGGCTACATAGTTGCAAACGTCATCGGGCAGATCAAGACCTAAAGAAACAGCCTTATTTTTAATGATTGCCATGCGGGTTTCGTAGTCCGGCGGCTGAATATCGGCAATGAGACCCCATTCAAAACGGGTTTTCAGCCGATCCTCCAGGGTCAGCATATCGCTGGGCTTCCGGTCGGAGGTCATAACGATCTGCTTATGCTCTTCGTAGAGCTTATTGAAAGTATGGAAGAACTCCTCCTGGGTAGATTCCTTGCCGGCGATGAACTGAATATCATCAATGAGGAACAGGTCGGCTTCCCGGTACTTATTGCGGAATTCAATATTCTTACCGCTGCCGATGGCGGCGATCAGCTCATTGGTAAATTGGTCGCCTTTGATATAGACGATATTGGCATTGGGAGAATTTTTCCGGATGCCGTTGGCAATGGCGTACAGCAGGTGGGTCTTACCAACACCGGCAGGTCCGTAAATAAACAGGGGATTATATACCTGACCGGGGGTATTGGTAACGGCCTTGGCTGCGCTGTGAGCAAAGCGGTTGGAAGGACCAACCACGAAATTCTCAAAAGAGAACTGAGGATTAAAGGCAATCTGGGGAACGCCCTTTTCTTTTTCTTTGTAGACTTCCAGCTCCTGATCTCCTAAAACCAGCAAGGTGGCGTTGGAATCAAAAATCTCCCGCAGAGCGGTGTTGATCAAATCGGAAGTCTTTTTCTCAATCATATCCCGGTGGAATTCCGAGGGGGTATGGATCACAAGATGCTCTCCTGTCAGCTCAACCACTTCCGCATCGTCAAACCAGCCGGAAATGATAGTACTGCTCAGCCGTTCCTCCAGATAGTGCAGAATTTTCGCCCAAACATAGGCAGATGAATACATAAGATCGGCTCCTTTCTCTCTTAGCAAATCGCCGTAAAATCTTAAAAATAAGCATAACTATTCACCGTAAATTTTACCACATATCTGTGGAAAAAACAAGGCTTTTTTGCGAATATACATTATTAAATATAAATAAAAGCATTTTATCCTGTGGAAAAAACTTTTTTAGTAAATTTTCAAAAAAAGTGTTGACAAATGAAAAAACAGATGTTATAGTATGGATGTAAATAAGAATTATTCTTATTTAGGAGGAAGAAAATATGGAGACGCAAAAACAGTTTAGAAAACGCAACGCCATCCTTTCTTACCTTCGGGCAACAACAGAGCACCCCTCAGCCGAGATGGTGCTGGCGGGCGCCAAAAAGGACTGTCCCGATCTCTCTCTTGCCACTGTCTACCGCAACCTGGCGCTATTCAAAAACCAGGGATTGGTAGCCAGCTTAGGTACAGTAAAAGGAATCGAGCGGTTCGATGGTAACATAGAGCCCCATGTCCACTTTATCTGCAGCGAATGCGGAAAGGTCCTGGACCTGCCCGAGGTAGAAACCCCGGCGGCCCTGTGCCACGCCGTGGAAAACGGCACCGGCGGCCAGGTGGAGGTTTGCCACCTGAGCTTTACCGGAAAATGCAAAGATTGTATCTAAAAAACAAAAATAAAAATAAAAATGAAAATTTTGGAGGAAAAAATTATGAAAAAGTTTGTATGTTCTGTTTGTGGTTATGTTCACACTGCTGAGGAGCTGGATGCTGAGTTCCGCTGCCCCGTATGTAAGGTTCCCGCTTCCAAGTTCGTGGAGCAGAAGGGCGAGATGAAGCTGGCTGCTGAGCACGAGTTCGGCATCTACGAAAAGACAGTAGAGAATAACCCCGACATTTCCGCTGAGGACAAGGCATACATCAAGGAGCAGCTGTTCGCTAACTTCAACGGCGAGTGCAGTGAGGTTGGTATGTACCTGTGCATGGCTCGGATCGCTCACCGCGAGGGTTACCCCGAAATCGGTCTGTACTGGGAAAAGGCAGCTTGGGAAGAGGCTGAGCACGCAGCTAAGTTTGCAGAACTGCTGGGCAGCACTCTGGAGCCCAATATGAAGCCCACCACCCGCGACAATCTGGCATGGCGTGTTGACTGCGAGTTCGGCGCAACTGCCGGCAAGTTTGACCTGGCCGCCTGCGCTAAGAAGAACGGCCTGGATGCCATCCACGACACCGTTCACGAGATGGCTCGCGATGAGGCTCGCCACGGCAAAGCATTACAAGGCTTGCTTGAAAGATATTTCAAGTAAGCCAATCCCAAATCAAAGCCCAACGAAGTGGGTTTGATTTGGAGAGGACGAGCAACGAAGTGTGCGGATATTCGCTGGAAGCGAATGAAGCAAAGCGGAGTTTGTGAGGACGATCAGGGTCTCCTGGAGCGTTACTTTAAGTAAGAAATTTTCAAACCGGTGGGCCAATTACCCACCGGTTTTTACTAAAAAGGAGGAAATCAAATGAACGAACAGATCGCAAAGCTCTTAAATGAACAGATCAATAAAGAATTTTACTCTGCTTATTTATATTTGGATATTGCAAACTACTATGATGCGCTGGATTTGGACGGTTATGCCAATTACTATATGATTCAGGCTCAGGAAGAGCGGGATCACGCCCTGCTGTTTATGAAATATATGCAAAATAACGGCCTTAAGGTAACCTTGGAGGCCATCGGTAAGCCTGATAAGGAATTTACCTCTGTACTGCAGCCTTTGGAGGTAGCAGCAGAGCACGAGCGGTATGTTACTGCCCTCATCAATAATATCTACCACGAAGCCCACGAGGCAAAGGATTATCGGACAATGAAATTCTTGGATTGGTTTGTGGATGAGCAGATGGAAGAGGAAAAGAATGCAGATACCATGATCAGCCGCTATAACCTGTTTGGTCAAGACCCCAAGAGCCTGTACCTGCTGGATCAGGAATATGCTACACGGGTGTATACTGCGCCGTCTTTGGTACTGTAATCAGGAGGTAATGATGGAATTAAGAGAAGGTCTGATCCCCGTTGTCAAGGCAGAAAAGGACTGTCAGGTTTACTGCCCCATCTGCCATAAGGTTTTGGAAGTAAAAGAAGGGCAGTCCATTCCCCGTTGTTGCGGAAAGCCTATGGAGGTTTGGGATTAAGCGTATAAAAGGCTCCCTTGTGTAAGGGGAGCCTTTGTTTTTCTGCTTGTGATTGATAAAAAGCTGTGCTATAATCATAAAAAAGCAAAGGAGCGCTTTGTTATGAAAAAGAAAAAAACCTTAATTCCTATTTTAGTAGTTGCTGCAATCTTGGTGGGCGTATTGGTTTTTGCCTTTGCCGACAGCGGTAATGACGATGGCCCTCTGTCTACAGACGATGCTAAGAAAGTGGTGCTCAATGACCTCAATACCAAGGAAAGCAAGGTAGATAGCATTCACATTCACGCAGCTGAGGAAGATGGCATACCCTGTTACTCTGTTTATGTTACCTATAACGGCAAAAATTGGGAGTATCTTATTAACGGCTTAACCGGTGAAATTTTAGAAAAAGAGGAATCCGACAGTAACCACAGCCATTAAAATACGTAAAGGGAGCGGTTTTCCGCTCCCTTTTTTGAAAAACTTGCGTATTAAGGAATAATATGGTATACTTTTGTCATCCTGCTATGGGAGGTACTTTTATGCAAAAGAAAACCTTATGGAATCGGCTGGCATCGCTGGTATTTGTGATTGCGCTGATCCTGTTTATTCTAACATCCTCGATTGGCTTGCCCATCTATATCCGTGGCTTTTACTACGCCCATATCACAGGTTTTGATCTGCCCGGGCAGAGCGGTTATACCTATGAGGAGATCAAGCAGGCTTACGATGAGGTGCTGGATTATCTGACAAAGCCCGGTTTGGAATTTTCCTCCGGTGTGATGCCTTTTTCCCAGGAAGGCGCAGCCCATTTTGCTGATTGTAAGGTGCTGTTTGACCTCAATGCCAATGTGCTTATTTTGTCAAGCGCGGTTCTGCTCATACTGTTTTTCCTACGGCGGAAAATCGGTCCTTACCGTTTGTTCAGAAAACCGGCGGCGCTCTGGTCTGCAGTGGGTGTGATTGTAATTCCCATTGTTGTGGGCGCGTTGGCGGCAATGGACTTTAACCGTGCTTTTGTGATATTCCACCATATTTTCTTCCCCGGGAAGGACAACTGGATGTTCAATCCCTATACAGATGCTATTATCCGGGTTCTGCCTCAGGATTTCTTTATGCATTGCGCTATTTTAATCGGCGCAGGCGTGGTGGTACAGGCAGTGATCATCATTGTTTGCTACTTTGTAACAAAGCCTTTCCGCAGAAAGTAATAAAAAAGAGCCCGATTGGGCGGTGCACCATAGGGATAAATTGCCCGAAAAGATGTTTATCTGCGCCATCCTGCGTTAAAAATGCGCGAAATACACAAAGTATTTCTGTGCTTTTTGCCTTGGCTGGCACAAATCTCCATTCTTTTCGGGTGCAAGGCAGTTTTGAAATCGTAACTTTTCTGATTAACAAATGACAAAATTCCCGGAATGCTGACGCATTTCGGGAATTTTTCGTGAAGTTAAGCGGAAAAGAGACAGTTCAAAACCAATTCATCCCTATGGCGTACCGCCCTTGGGCTCTTTTTTTATTTCATTTTTTCCAGTCGCTCCCGTTCAGCTTGGGAAAGGCGGAGATAATTAGGAGTCAGGGTTTCGCCATCCCCGTTTTCCCCGCGGGCGATAGCGGCAAGCGCCGCAAGTCCCACGCCTACAGCCCGCTGGTGCATTTTATGCTCCGGAGGCATAACCAAGGAAGGAACTTCCGTTTGTAAGGTATTATAAGTAAGAGTACTGCCGTCGCCAACCAGGAAAATAGGCTGCTCTGTGGGCAGTTTCTCCTTTAATTCCGCAAGGGCAATAGCCTGATCTTCAAGAACACGGGAAACCACACCGTTTTTTACGGAAAACAGGGCAGTATAGACCTGCGCCCGGCGGGCATCCATCGTGGGAAGAATATAGCCTTCCTGTACCCCGAGACCCAATGCCATACTTTCTAAGGTGGAAACGCCCCAACAGGGGATTTTCCGACCCCAAGCGAGACCTTTTGCAGCAGAAACACCGATACGGACGCCGGTAAAGCTGCCCGGTCCTGCAGCCACGGCCACGCCGGTAAGGTCATTTACGATTACGCCGCAGTTTTTCATTAAACCCTCAGCCATAAGCAGTAAGGTTTGGCTGTGGGTAAGGCCGGTATTCTGATAGCTTTCGCCCAGGAGCTTTTCCCCGTCAAAAAGGGCAACTGAAGCGGCTTTGGCAGAGGTTTCAAAGGCTAAGAGCATAGTCTGTTTCTCCTTTCAGGGTGATGCGGCGGCTGGTATCCCCCAGCTTTTCCATATGGATAAACAGAGGATTTTCTAAAGCGTCAGCAACATTTTCGCTCCATTCTACGGCACAGACACCCTTTCTTTCCAGGTAATCCTCCCAGCCGATATCCCACAGATCCTCGGAAGAGGTTAAGCGGTACATATCAAAGTGAAATAGCGGCAGCCGCCCACTGTCATATTCGTTTACGATGGTGTAGGTGGGGCTGGTAACCGGTTCCAAAATGCCAAGACCACGGGCAATGCCCCGGGTAAAGGCGGTTTTTCCTGCACCCAAATCACCGGAATAGGCGATGACCGTTCCCGGCTGCAGTACACGACCCAGTGCTGCGCCCAGCTTCTCCGTCTCCTCCGGAGAGTTGGTAATATATTCCATAATGATTCCTTTCTCTGCCTTCCCCTGGGGGAAGGTGCCCCCGTAGGGGGCGGATGAGGGTTATCCCTGCAACTTTATTTGTACTGTGTTGTCAATGGCTTCGCATACAGCCCGGAAACACTCCATAATATCCCGGTTAGAAAAACGAATTACAACATAACCTTGCTGTTCTAAAAAATCTGTGCGGGCATTATCATATGCAAGCGTTTCTTGTATATAATGCTGCGACCCGTCCAGTTCGACAATTAATCTGGCTTTATAACAGAAAAAATCTACATAGTAACACCCAATTTGATATTGTCGCTTAAACTGTACGGGGTATGTTTTCAAAAAATCATACCAAAGGTGTCGTTCTTCTTTGGTCATACTTTTGCGCAAAGTTTGTGCTCTGCGGCGTGATTGTAAAAGATTTTCCATTATTTATTCCCCTCATCCGGTCCTTCGGACCACCTTCTCCCAGGAGAAGGCTCTATTGGCTGTTTTTCAGCTTTTCAGCCTGGTCGGCGGTGGCGAGGGCGTCAATAATCTCGTCGATGGCACCGTCCATAACCGCATCAATTTTGTAAAGGGTCAGACCAATCCGGTGGTCTGTAACACGACCTTGGGGGAAGTTATAGGTACGGATTCTCTCGTTTCGCATACCGGTGCCTACCTGACTGCGGCGCATGCCGGTAACTTGAGAGTCCAGTTTCTCCTGTTCAATTTCGTAGAGCTTGGAGGCCAGCATCCGCATACATTTTTCTCTGTTTTGCAGCTGGCTTCGCTCCTCTTGACAGGCAACTACAATGCCGGAAGGCTTGTGAATCAGCCGTACAGCGGAGCTTGTCTTATTGACGTGCTGACCGCCGGCGCCGGATGCCCGATAAACCTGCATTTCAATATCTGCCGGATTGATTTGCACATCCACTTCTTCCATTTCCGGGAGGACGGCTACTGTGGCGGTGGAGGTGTGTACTCGTCCGCCGGACTCCGTCTCCGGCACGCGCTGAACCCGATGAACACCGGATTCGTATTTCAGCCTGGAATAAGCGCCCCGTCCGTTGACTACGAAATCCGCTTCTTTCACACCGCCAAGCTCCGTCTCGTTATAGTTCATCAGCTCAATATTCCAACCCTTTTGGGCGGCGTACATACTGTACATCCGAAACAGACTATGGGCAAAAAGGGCGCTTTCCTCACCGCCGACGCCGCCCCGGATTTCCACAATGACATTTTTGTCATCGTTGGGGGCTTTGGGCAGAAGCAGAATTTGAAGCTCAGAAAAAAGGGCTTCCTTTTGCATCTTTGCTTCCTGATAGGTGTCTTGGCACAGTTCCCGCATTTCCGGATCGCTCATTAGCTCTTCCGCTTCCCGCATATCCCGCAAAGCGGTGCGATAAGCCCGGAAAGCTGTGATAATCGGCTCTAAATCATTTCTTTCCCGCAAAATGGCGGCGGCCTTCTTGGGATCGGCATAAAAATCCGGTTGCTCGCTCCTTGCGCACAGCTCTTCAAAGCGGTTTTCCACCGCTTGCAGTTTATCAAGCATTTGCCGTCGCCTCCTGACTAAGATATTCCCTAACAGTATACTATTCTTTCCGAAAAAAGTAAAGTTTTCCACACCACTTGGTAAAAAATATTCGTTTACACTTTATTGGGTGTTAACGAATCGTAAATTTTACAGAGAAATGGTTGTTTTTTCGAAAAACTGTATTATAATCAAGGCAGGATAATAACAAAAGGAGTTATTTTATGAAGAATATTGGCCAGCGCCTTTCCCAGGCGTTCCGCCGGTTTATGACAGGAAGATACGGAACAGATAAGCTTAATAGTCTGCTGTTAGGTTTGGGTCTTGCCACGTGCTTCCTCAATTTATTTGTGAAAAGTGCAATCGCTGGATGGATACTCACTGCGGTTTCTTACGGTTTTATGTTATGGGCGCTGTTCCGCTGTTTTTCCCGCAATACCTATAAGCGTTATCGGGAAAATCGAAAATATCTGCTTTTTGTGGAACGCATCCGGGACAGAGAGCATAAATATTTCACCTGCCCCCGCTGCCGTCAGACAGTGCGTGTGCCTCGGGGCAAGGGTAAAATTGCCATTACCTGTCCGAAATGCAAGGAGAAATTTACAAAAAAGGTCTGAAAGCTTGCTTTTAGACCTTTTTATTATGCTTGACAGGATATGGAAAAGCAAATAAACTAAAGGTAGAAACACCAAGGAGGAAGGGCTATGAAGATTTTTTCCTGTGATCCCTTGCTGAAAAATTATCGGGATGACCTGCTGCTTCGCCAAAAGAATTTAGAGGAGACCCTCGATCGCTTGCTTCCGAAGGGGGGCAGTCTCAGCGATTTTGCCACAGGTCATCTGTATTTCGGCTTTCATAAAACAGAGGATGGCTGGTACTACCGGGAATGGGCGCCCGGTGCGGATAGAATATTCCTGACCGGCGATTTCTGCGGGTGGGATCGGTATGTCTTTCCTATGGAAAAGAAGGATAACGGCGTTTTTGAGCTGTTTTTACCGGGAAAAGACCGGTTAAAAACTGGCACGCACGTAATGGCTGTGGTATGCCGCGGGGAAGAGGAAATGGAGCGAATTCCCCTATATATCCACCGCGTAGAGCAAAATCCCGTAGATCATAGCTGGTGCGGTGTCATCTGGGACGAAGCTCCGTATGCCTGGACCGATGCCGGCTTTAAGCCCAAAAAGCGACTGTTTATTTACGAATGTCATATCGGTATGGCCCAGGAAGAGGGAAAACTGGGCACATATCGGGAGTTTACACAGAATGTCCTGCCTCGGATCAAAAAGTTAGGCTATAACACCTTGCAGATTATGGCCGTTATGGAGCATCCCTACTATGCTTCCTTTGGCTATCAGGTAACCAATTTCTTCGCGGCATCTTCCTGGTTTGGTACACCGGACGAGCTGAAAGAACTGATCAATACCGCCCATAAATTAGGGATTGCCGTCCTTTTGGATGTGGTCCATTCCCACGCCAGCAAAAATGAGCGAGAGGGTATGGCCCGGTTCGATGGCACTGGGTATCAGTTTTTCCATGAAGGCCCTCGGGGTGACCATCCGGCCTGGAAAACAAAATGCTTTGATTACGGCAAAAATGAAGTTCTGCATTTCTTGCTGTCCAATCTGAAATACTGGCAGGAGGAATATCATTTCGACGGTTTCCGTTTTGACGGTGTTACCTCTATGCTCTACCACGATCACGGTCTTGGTCGGGCCTTTATGGGCTATGATTCCTATTTCTCTATGAATACGGATTTGGAGGCTGTGACCTATCTTCAGCTGGCAAATCTTTTGGTTCGCGAGATCAATCCCAATGCCATCACCATTGCTGAGGACACCTCGGCGCTGCCGGGACTTGCTCTGCCTATTAAATGGGGCGGTGTTGGTTTTGATTACCGGTTGGCAATGGGCGAGCCTGATATGTGGATCAAAATTTTGAAGGAAGTACCGGACGAAAATTGGGATTTATTCCATATTTACTATGAGCTTTCCTGCCGCAGACCGCGAGAGAAAGTCATCGGCTATTGCGAATCCCACGACCAGGCGCTGGTGGGTGATAAAACCATTATGTTCCGTCTGTGCGACCAGGAAATGTACTGGTGGATGGAAAAGAGCAGCCAAAATGCAGTAATTGACCGGGGTATGGCGCTGCATAAAATGCTGCGGCTGCTGACTATGACACTGGGTGGCGAAGGATATCTGACATTTATGGGCAATGAATTCGGCCACCCGGAATGGATTGATTTTCCCCGGGAGGGCAACGGCTGGAGCTATCACTATTGCCGTCGTCAGTGGAGCCTTGCGGATAACAAAAATCTTCGCTATGAATATCTGAACGATTTTGAAAAGGCAATGGTATCTCTTGGTAAACGCCAGCGGGTCTTTACGGGAAAAGATCGGCAGCTTTATGTGGATAATGAGAAAAAATGGATGGCGTACCAAAAGGGCGCAGGCATTTTTGTCTTTAATTTCCACCCCACAGAAAGCTATACCGGCTGCTTTGTGCCTGTTCCGGAAGCAGGGGAATATAAAGTGGTAATGTCCACGGACGACTTCTGCTTTGGCGGATTTGGACGGGTCTACCACCAGACATACGAAACAGTGGAACAGAACGGGCAAACCGGCCTGCTTCTATACCTCCCCAGCAGAACAGCGCTGGTTTTGGAAAAAATATAAAAAATCACCCCCGGGAAACCGGGGGTGAAATATTTTTAGTTCAATTCTTTCATTTTGGGGTCGGTAACCTTTTTAGCTGCCTGCTTGATAAAGAGAACCACACCAATGGCAGCAAACAGTAAGCCTTGGCCAAAGTTACTTATCATAGCAGAGGAAATGCTTGGATCTTCCATACAGATCATAAAGATTTCCGGAATATCCGCGTAACTCCATCCGGGAGGGAACAGACCCTGATTCAGCTCGCTTACAATCTGCAGTACTAAAGAAAGGGCGGTGCCTACGGCTACACCGATGATAACAGAGATGATCAAAATAGCAACTTTGCCTTTCCCTTGTCGGCCCTTTAACAGGTCGTAGCCCTTATCTGCAAGGAATGCAATCAGTAAACCTATGAGGGATGCCACGAAGCCCGCATTCAGGACAATTGCCCAAACAACTGCACCCAGCAGAGTACCAACCAAAGCGCCAATAGCGCCTTTTACATAAGTACCGTCATCTGCCCGCGCCTCGCTTTCTGCCAACAGTTCCTGAGAGATTTTTTCTGCGCAGGCGGGATGGTAGCAGCCGGCAACGCCGGATACCATTCTCCAAACACCGTTTGCTTCCAAAACCTCTCCGCACTCCGGGCAGATATCTGCGCCGCTGGCACCACTTTCTGCAAGGAGAGGGAAGAACCAATCTGTAAAAGTTTCGATTTTCTTCATTGTGCCGGGGTTGTCTAAAAAGACAATGACCACGCCGTTGGGTGCAAAGGAAAGCTGTTGCACCCGGTACTCCCGCTGGAGATTTACACTATTAAGAGCGGCTTGCAACGTGTTCAGCTTTTCCACATCGGGGAACTTTGTTTGAATGACCATCTGCTTAAAGCCGCTGCCTTCAGAGAGGGTGGCCTGGAAGCCACGGAGGTTGCCGTAGCCAACACCGCCTCCTATAGAAAGGCCGTTAGCTTCTGCAAATTTCTTAAGTCCGGAACCAATCATAGAAAACACCTCTTTCTTAAATTATGGTATAAATATTTTATCACAGGCACAACAAAATGACAAGAAAAATTATACACGTAGAATTTGACACTCATCGCCATTTCTGCTACTATACAATGAGAAATATGCCTGTTTGGAGGCTTTATGGAAAATTATTTTGCAATGAATATGACCCTGTCGCAGGTAAATGCTATTTCTAACCTGGGTCTTGCCCATATTGGCGATGGTGTGTATGAGCTTTTGTGCCGGGCATACTTATGCGATAAGGGCGGAAAAAAGGTGAATAACCTCCACAAAAACGCCATAAAGATGGTAAATGCTGTAACCCAAGCTGAGGTGGCGGAAAAACTGTTGCCTGTACTGACGGAAGAAGAATTATCCTTTTTCCGCCGGGGCAAAAATGCCCATACCCACGCGGCTCCCAAAGCGGCAACGCCCCAGGAGTATGCCAAAGCCACGGGCTTGGAAGCATTATTCGGCGCGCTTTACCTTTTGGGCAGAACAGAACGGTTGAACGAACTGTTTAAGCTGGGAATGGAGGAAAGAAATGGCCTTTGATGCGTTTTTTCTACGGGCGGTATTAGGAGAAATCAAAGAAACCGCCATCGGCAGCCGGGTGGAGAAAATCCATCAGCCCACCCGGGATACGGTGCTGGTGCTGCTGAAAACCTCTGCCGGACGGCAGAAGCTGCTCTTTGCCATTTCTCCTACTGCGCCCCGGCTTCATTTTACGGAGCAGTCTATGGAAAATCCGGCCCAGCCGCCAATGTTTTGTATGCTGCTGCGCAAGCACCTGTCCGGCGGCAGACTGACAAAAATCCAGCAGCTGCCTATGGAGCGCTGGGCGAAATTTACCTTTGATTGCATTGACGAGATGGGCGATCCTACGGAAAAATCCCTCATTGCAGAGCTGATGGGTCGCACCTGCAACCTGTATTTGGTAGATAAGGAGGGGAGAATTTTAGATTGTCTCCGCCGGGTGGGTCTTGACACCGTTTCCGGACGGCCTGCACTTCCCGGACTTTACTACCAACACCCCCAACCCATGGGGAAAGAAGATCCTTCTATGCTTACTGAAGCAGATTATCTGCGGATTTTAGAAGCGCCCGGTGCAGATCAACTGCATCAGCGACTGATGGATACCTTGGGCGGTTTGTCGCCGTTGGTTTGCCGGGAGGCAGCGCTCTATGCTATGGGCGAAACGGATGCCCGTCTGGAAGGACAGGAGCTGACACAGGTAGCAAAGAAGCTTGCTGAATTTTTTGATAAAAACCTTAATCATCCCGTACCTTGCGTCTATGTAGCAGCTGATGGAACGCCAAAGCAATATGCGTTCTGCCCGGTACTGCAATACGGAAAATATACGGAAAAAGAGAGTTTTTGCGCCCTTTTAGATGGTTTTTACAGCCAAAAGGATAAAAAAGAAGCGATGGCCCAAAAGAGCCAGGCGGTACGCAAGACGGTGCAAAACTTATGTCAGCGGTTACAGCGAAAGCTGGCGATTCAGGAAAAAGAATTGCAGGAAACCTATGATCGGGAGCGGCTGCGTCAGCTTGGAGATATTTTGACTGCCAATATCCATAAAATGGAAAAGGGTATGACAAAAGTCCGGGTAGAGGATTTCTACGACGAGAATATGGCAACGATTGAGGTTGCTATTTCTCCACTCCTTTCTCCCCAGCAGAACGCCGCTAAGTACTATAAAGACTACAGCAAGCGGAAAAACGCGGAAAAAGAGCTGACACGGCAGATCGAATTGGGCGAAACGGAGCTTTCCTACCTGCAAAGTGTCCTCCACGAGCTAAACCGGGCGGAAACAGACCGGGAGCTGGAGGAAATTCGCCAGGAATTGCAGGAGGGCGGGTATATCCGCGCCGATGGCGGCAAAAAGCAGATGAAACAGGGGAAATTGCCGCCCCTGCGGTTTGAGTCTACCGACGGCTATCCCATTTATGTTGGTCGGAATAATAAGCAAAACGAGGAGCTGACTTTCCGCTTTGCCCGGAAGGATGATTTGTGGCTTCACGCCCAAAAGGTTCACGGCAGCCATGTGATTATCGGCTGCGCCGGCAGAACACCTCCGGACGATACCATTACCCAGGCGGCCCAGCTGGCGGCTCACTACGCTGAAACTGCCGGCGGTCAAAATATCCCGGTGGATGTAAATCCTGTGGGCAGGATTAAGCGAATTCCCGGCGGAAAACCGGGTATGGTTATTTACCACAGCCACCATACTGTGGTGGTCAATCCCTATCCGGATATTGTGGTAGATGCCCTGAATGCAGAAAAGAAAGAAGCAGAGGAAGCATAAATGCGAGCAAGCGGAATTTTAATGCACATCACATCTTTGCCCAGCGCAGGCGGTGTGGGAAATATCGGCCGGGCATCCAGGGAATTTGTGGATTTTTTGACAGAAGCCGGGCAGAAATACTGGCAAATCCTTCCTCTAAATCCCACAGGCTTTGGTGATTCGCCTTATCAGAGCTTTTCTACCTTTGCGGGAAACCCTTATCTCATCGACAGGGGCGCGCTGGTGGCAGAAGGTCTGCTTCTGCCGGAAGAAGATGCCAAAACGGATGCCCCCCGGGTCGATTACGGCTGGCTGTACCATAACATTCCCCCTGTGTTGGAAAGGGCTTATAGCCGATTTGCGCCTACAGAGGATTATGAAGTTTTTTGCCGGGAAAATGAACATTGGCTGCCGGATTATGCTTTGTTTATGGCACTGAAAAAGGAATTTCCGGGTATGAGCTGGCTTTCCTGGCCGGAAGATATTCGCCTGCGTACGGCAGAAGCCGTAGTTTATTACCGGGAAAAATTGCAAAAGGAGATTGGATATCACACCTTTGTGCAGTATGTATTCTCCCAGCAATGGCAGGCTTTGCGCGCATATGCCGATGAAAAGAATATCTGCCTCATTGGAGACGTGCCGATCTATGTATCCCTGGATTCAGCGGATGTGTGGGCAAATCCCCATCTATTTTTGTTAAATGACGATCGGACACCTAAAATGGTAGCAGGTGTTCCTCCGGATGCCTTTTCGGAGGACGGTCAGCTTTGGGGAAATCCCATTTATGACTGGAAGAAAATGGCGGAAGATAACTTTGCCTGGTGGCGGTGTCGGCTGTCTGCGGCGGGGAAATGGTATGATACGGTGCGGTTGGACCATTTCCGGGGCTTTGAAAGCTATTGGGCAGTACTTGCCGATGCGGAAACAGCTGCGGGAGGGCGGTGGATGCCCGGTCCCGCTATGGATTTTGTAAATTGTATCAACAAGTATCTGCCGGAGCTATCTTTCATTGCAGAGGATCTTGGTATCCTGACAGAGGAAGTGCACGAGCTTCGGAAGGCTTCCGGCTGGCCGGGGATGAAAGTGCTTCAATTTGCCTTTGACGGGTCGGACAGCGATTATCTTCCGGAGCATCATATCCAAAATGCGGTATGTTACTTAGGCACCCACGATAATGAGCCGGCGAAAGTGTTCCTCAGCAGCGGCGAAGCAGCCCTGCGGGCGGCAGAGTGTTTTGAATTTGAAAATCCAGAGGAAAACATTTGGGAATTTTTGCGTGGAGGAATGTCCTCTGTGTGTGATTTGTTTATCGCCCAGATGCAGGATTATCTGGAACTGGGTAAGGAAAGCCGGATGAATGCCCCCGGTACAACAGGTGATCAAAACTGGACCTGGCGTGCAGAAGATGGTGTATTCACACCTCAGCTGGCGGCGCGTATCCAAA
Source organism: Faecousia sp. (assembly GCA_045658625.1). GTDB lineage: Bacteria > Bacillota > Clostridia > Oscillospirales > Oscillospiraceae > Faecousia. Next base: position 2,170 of record JAZOVI010000118.1, on the reverse strand, counting down.
AGCTTACAAAAGAACATAACAGATAAAAAGAGGGTCGAAAGACCCTCTTTTTTGTCTGTTTGGATGAAGCAAGGGAAAAATTCATATATTATTCAAAAAAGCGCTATTGACATTTTTAGCACTCTATTGTATAGTGTGCTTAGCACTCAGATAGATTGAGTGCTAAAACATAAGGAGGGATACAAATGGAAATGACCGAGCGTCAAAAAAAGGTGCTGCGCAGCATCGTGGACCTTTATATCCGTACCGCTGAACCTGTAGGTTCTAAAGCAATCGCAGCTTTGCCGGATATGCAGTATTCCTCCGCTACTATCCGCAATGAGATGGCAGAACTGACTACTATGGGCTATTTGGATCAGCCCCATACCAGCGCAGGCCGTGTGCCTTCCGCTGCCGGTTATCGGATCTATGTGGATGAACTGATGCAGGATTACCGCCTGTCTTTGGATGAAACCCAATCTATTAACAATGCGCTGGAAGAAAAAATGCAAAAAGTGGATAAGCTGGTAGAGAAGGTAGCCAAGCTGGTTTCTCAAGCTACAGACCTGCCTGCTATTTCTGCAGCATCCCGCTACGGCGGCGTAAAAGTTCGCAGATTTGACTTAATCTTAGCCGGTGAGGGCAGCTTCATCTTAGTGGTGATGCTTACAAACGATGAGGTTGTCAACAAGCTCATCAAGCTGCCGCTGAGTATTACGGAAACAGACCTGCAAGTCCTTGCGGCTTTACTCAATGCGACAATGACCGACATTACCGCAGAGGAATTTACCCAGAGTTTGCTGGAAAAAGTGATGCGCTCTGCCGGTAACGGCGCAAGTTTAGTGCCTGTGATCGTGGAATTTACCGCGGATACCCTGAACCGGCAGACGGACACCAATTTGGTAGTTACCGGTCAAATGCGGCTTTTGGGTCAGCCGGAATACCGTGATGTGGACAAAGCCCAGCGGCTGATGACCAGTTTGGACGAGGAAGCCCTTTCTAATCTCCCGGCTGTAATGCAGAACGCAAATGGCACACAGGTGTTGGTAGGCCCGGAAAATGTATCCCGGGAACTGAAAGACACCAGCGTGGTTATGACAAAATTTGACATCGGCGACGGTATGCAGGGTATGATCGGCGTGGTTGGCCCCACCCGGATGGATTACGCAAAGGTAACCGCCCGGCTGAGCTACTTTGCGGAGAGCCTGTCCCGAATGTTTGCAAAACCGGAGCAGCCCCAACTGACGGGCGATACCGATGAGGAGGCATAAGCGTGGCAAAGAAGAAAAAAGAGGAAGAAGTACAGGTAACACCCCAGGAGGAAACGGTAGAAGAAACCGTAGAAACTGCAGAAGAACCTGTTATAAATGAATGGGAAGAAAAGTACAATGCAGAGCACGACGCCCACTTGCGTCTTGCAGCAGAGTACGACAACTTCCGCAAGCGTAACACTAAGGAAAAGGAATTGCTTTACGCTCTGGGAAAAGCCGAGGCGGTAGAGAAGCTTCTGCCGGTGTATGACAACTTGGAAAGAGCGTTCAACCAGCCCACAGCCGACGAGGCTTACAAAAAGGGCGTGGAACTGACCCTTACTGAGCTGGTGAAGATTTTCGGCACATTGGGTGTAGAGATCTATGGCCAGCCGGGAGATGAATTTGATCCCAATATCCACAATGCGGTGATGCACGTGGATGATGAGAATTTTGGTGAAAACACCATCACTCAGGTGTTCCAAAAGGGTTTTAAGCTGGGTGAAAAGATCGTAAGATTTGCCATGGTGCAGGTCGCAAACTAAATTGACAATTGTCAACTGTCAATTGTCCATTCATTTGTAAATAATTTAACTTTCATATAGGAGGAATTTTATTATGGGTAAGATTATTGGTATTGACTTGGGTACATCCAACTCTTGTGTTGCTGTTCTGGAAGGCGGCGAGCCTGTTGTAATCGCCAACGCCGAGGGCGGCCGTACTACACCTTCCGTGGTTGCTTTTTCTAAGACTGGTGAGCGTATGGTAGGCCAGGTGGCAAAGCGCCAGGCTGTTACCAACGCAGACCGCACCATCGCTTCCATCAAGCGCCATATGGGCGAAAACTATCACGTAACCATCGACGGCAAGGGCTACACTCCCCAGGAAATCAGCGCAATGGTGCTGCAGAAGCTGAAGGCTGACGCCGAAGCTTACCTGGG
>JAZOVI010000117.1:0-5310 GCA_045658625.1 Faecousia sp. | reverse complement strand
GGGCTTCCGTGGTTCCCGTAAGTCCACCCCCTTTGCTGCACAGTCTGCAGCAGAGACCGCAGCTAAGGCTGCAATCGACAACTACAGCCTGAAGTCTGTCGAGGTTTTTGTTAAGGGCCCCGGCCAGGGACGTGAGGCTGCTATCCGGGCTCTGCAGACCGCTGGCCTGGAAGTCGTTATGATCAAGGACGTGACTCCCATTCCTCACAATGGTTGCCGTCCTCCCAAGAGACGTAGAGTCTGATTTCGGAATAGGAGGATATTTGAATTTTGGCTAAGAATATGCAGCCTGTGCTGAAGCGTTGCAGAACGCTGGGCGTTTCTCCTGCCGCAATGGGTTACAACAAGACTTCCAACAAGAACCCCGGCGGTCAGAGAAGAGCTAAGAAGTCCGAGTACGCTACTCAGCTGACTGAGAAGCAGAAGGTCAAGTTTGTATACGGCATTCAGGAGAAGCAGTTCCGTAATTACTACGACAAGGCTTCCCGTCAGGGTGGTAACACCGGCGAGAACCTGCTGAGCCTGGTTGAGAGCCGTCTGGATAACGTTGTTTACCGTCTTGGTTTTGCCAACTCCCGCCGTCAGGCTCGTCAGCTGGTTAACCACGGCCACTTCACCGTTAACGGTGGTCGCGTAAACATCCCCAGCTACCTGGTTAAGACTGGCGACGTGATCGCTGTCTGCGAGAAGAGCGCTTCCAACAACTTCTTCAAGGGTCTGAAGGAAGCTGATGCTTTTGTTGCTGCTCCCAAGTGGCTGGATCGCGACAAGAACACTCTCACCGGCAAGGTCATTGCTACACCCACCAAGGCGGATATCGACTTCGACATCGCAGTCCACCTGATCGTCGAGTTGTACTCCAAGTAATCGACCCCCAACTGTACGCATCTATGTTTGGGTGGGGCATTCTACCCCACACTAACCTAAAAGGAGGGTTATGATTTATGGTTGAAATTGAAAAGCCTCGCATCACATGCCTTGACGATCCTGAGGATCTGTCCTACGGCAAGTATGTCGTTGAGCCTCTGGAACGGGGTTACGGTATGACGCTGGGTAACTCCCTGCGCCGTATCCTGCTGTCTAGCCTCCCCGGCTACGCAGCTACCTCCGTGAAGATCGCCGGCGTACAGCACGAGTTTTCTACCGTTCCCGGTGTTACCGAGGACGTAACAGAAATCGTTCTGAACGTAAAGCGGATGATTATGAAGCTCCACTGCCAGGAGATCAAGACCGTTTATATTGACGCTGTTGGTCCCTGTGAAGTTACTGCCGGCGATATCAAGGCTGACGGTGAGGTTGAAATCCTGAACCCTGAGCTGCACATCTGCACACTGGGTGAGGGCGCTACACTGAATATGGAGATCACTCTGTCTCAGGGCCGTGGCTATGTTTCCGCTGACCGGAACAAGACAGCCCAGACTGTCATCGGTGTGATTCCCATCGACTCCATCTATTCTCCCGTTGTTAAGGTGAATTACTCGGTGGAGCCGACCCGTGTCGGAGACAAGACTGACTTCGACAAGCTGACCTTAGAGGTCTGGACCGATTCCACCATCACTGCTAAGGACGCTGTATCCCTGGGCGCTAAGATTATGTCTGACCACCTGACCGTATTTACCAACCTGTCTGACGTGATGGGCAATGGTTCTACTGTGGTGGAAAAGGTAGCTAACAGCCCTGATACCAAGCTGTCCATGACCATTGATGAGCTGGACCTGTCCGTGCGGAGCTACAACTGCCTGAAGCGTGCTAATATCAACACCGTTGCAGACCTGGTTTGCAAGACCGGTGAGGATATGATGAAGGTACGGAATATGGGTAAGAAGTCTCTGGACGAAGTGCAGAAGAAGCTGGAGATGATGGGCTTGTCCCTGGCCAGCGAGGATTCTAACAGTAATAGTTAACCTGTATAGAGGAGGAAACGTTCAATGTTCGGTACTCGTAAGCTGGGCAAGACCAGCGAACAGAGAAAAGCTCTGCTGCGTCAGCAGGTTACCGATCTGCTGGAAAACGGCAAGATCGAGACCACCTTCTGCCGGGCCAAGGAAGTTCAGCCCGTGGTCGAAAAGATGATCACCCTGGGCAAGAAGGGCAACCTGGCCGCTTACCGCAGAGCACTGGCTTTTATCACCAAGGAAGACGTGGCAAACAAGCTGTTTAAGGAGATTGCTCCCAAGTATGCTGACCGTAACGGCGGCTACACCAGAGTAACCCGCACCGGCCCCCGCCGCGGCGACGCTGCTGAAATGGCAGTTATCGAGCTGGTATAATTGTCCGGAAAAGGATAAATAAAAAGAGCGTGTTCGCAAGAGCACGCTCTTTTTTAATTGTCAATTAGAATTATTCCTCTTTACAGATGGGAAAAAATAGGGTATAATCATTTATTATGGATTATTATGGCCTATGAGAGGGAACATGTATGAATATTGAGTTTGATGCGTATAAGCAGAAATTAAATGACATTAAGCCGGCGCTGGATGATTTGGCAGATTCACTTAATTTAGAGGGTCTGAAAAATGAGCTGGAGCGGCTTCACGCTATGCAGGAAGCGCCCGGTTTTTGGGATAATCCGGATAAGAGCCAGCAGATTGTGGTTAAGACCCGTTCCGCAGAAATGAAGCTGGAACGGTATAAAAAGATGACCGGCATGTGGGATGACCTGATGACCATTTGCGAAATGGCTGCCGAGGAAGATGATGACTCTATGCTTCCCGAGCTGAAGGATGGCTTCAAGACTCTCTCTGACGATATGGAGCGCTGCCGTTTGGAGACACTGCTCACCGGCGCCTACGATAAGAATAACGCCTTGGTGTCCTTCCAGGCTGGCGCAGGTGGCACAGAGGCTCAGGACTGGTGCCAGATGCTTTATCGGATGTACACCCGTTGGGCAGAAGCTCACGGCTACACCTACAAGATTATGGATTATCAGGAGGGCGACGAAGCAGGCCTTAAGTCTGCGGATATCCTCATTGAAGGCGAAAATGTTTATGGCTTTATGAAGGGTGAGAACGGCGTTCACCGTCTTGTTCGTGTATCTCCCTTTGATGCCAATGCCCGCCGGCAGACCTCTTTTGCGGCTATCGAAGTTGTACCTGACATTCAGGACGACAGCCAGGATGTGGAGATCCGTCCTGAAGATTATGAAATGCAGGTTTACCGTTCTTCCGGCGCAGGCGGTCAGCACATCAATAAGACCAGCTCCGCTGTTCGACTGATTCACAAGGCTACCGGCATTGTGGTTGCCTGCCAGACCGAGCGCAGCCAGTTCCAGAACAAAGAAAACTGCTTGCGTATGCTCCGCAGTAAGCTGGTGGAGATCCGGGAGCGGGAGCATTTGGAGAAAATTTCCGATATTAAGGGCGTTCAAAAGAAGATCGAGTGGGGCAGCCAGATCCGTAACTACGTATTTATGCCCTATACCCTGGTAAAGGATACCCGTACCGGCTGCGAAACGTCTAACGTAAACGCGGTTATGGATGGCGCGCTGGATCCCTTTATCAATGCTTATCTGACCTGTGCCGCTACCGGCAACTGGGTAACAAAATAAAAGTGCAGGAAATGTCATAAAATACTTGCTTTTTTCTGCGCCTTGTGGTACAATATCGTGGCAATTATGCTCCGATGAGGGAAAATATGTGTATTTTCGCTTTATGCGTTTGAAGCTGTAAGCGGAGGGAGGTTACAAAAATGGGTGTTTTGGAAATCATCTTTGTGGTGCTGCAGGTTATTGCCAGCATTGCGCTGATCCTGATCGTTCTGTTTCAGTCCGGTAAGGAGTCCGGTTTGGGCGTTGTCTCCGGTAACAGCGATTCTTATATGAATAAGAATGGCAGCGGCAACCTGAACAAGAAGCTGGCTTCTGCTACCAAGTGGGTAGCGCTTGCTTGGATTGTGCTGACCCTGGCTCTGTCCTTGATCTAATTGAGAAAAGTGCGATGACAGATGTCATCGCATTTTTTGCGAAAAGGAGATTCTTATGGAGAATTTGAAATTAGCCGGTTTGCAGCCGGAATCCGTTTTCTATTACTTTGAACAGCTCTGCGCTATTCCCCACGGCTCGGGAAATACGAAGGCCATCAGCGATTATATCTGCCGTTTTGCCCAGGAAAACAATATCCGCTATATCCAAGACGAACTGAATAACGTTCTGCTTTTTGGTGAGCCTTCCCAGGGCTATGAGGATCATGAGGCAGTTATTTTGCAGGGTCATATGGATATGGTTTGTGATAAGGATGAGGATTGTCCCCTGGATATGGAAAAGGACGGTTTGGACGTTGCTCACGACGGCCAATATGTCTTTGCCAAAGGCACGACCCTGGGTGGCGATAACTGCATTGCTGTGGCAATGGCAATGGCGCTTCTTGCGGATAAAACCATTCCCCATCCGCCTCTGGAAGTCATTCTTACCGTTGATGAAGAAACGGGTATGGATGGCGCAGTGGGAATTGATCTTGGCAGCCTGAAGGGCCGCAGAATGATTAACTTAGACTCCGAGGACGAGGGTGTATTTACCGTCTCCTGCGCCGGTGGCGCCCGGGCAACCATCTCACTGCCGGTTTCCCGTCGGGCGGTCTATGGCCCTTGCGTGAAGCTGACGGTTGAGGGTTTGCAGGGCGGTCATTCCGGTGTGGAAATCCACAAAAACCGCGCCAATGCCAACAAGGTAATGGGTGAGCTCCTCAGCCGTATTCAGGAGTTGATGCCGCTGTGCCTGACCAAGTTTGAGGGCGGTGCAAAGGATAATGCTATTGCACACAGCGCACAGGTTACCTTGGTAGCAATGGGCTCTCACATTGAGCGGATCAACGACGTAACAGAACAACTCCAGGCGGAAATTCGGGAGCAGTATGATGAACCGAACGCCGTTATCCGTGGAGACGATGTGGATGCCTTGGGGGGAAATGCCCTGTCTACGGAGGATACGGCAAAAGTAATCGGCCTGCTGCAATCTGCGCCCAATGGTGTCCAGAGCTTTAGCGAGGATATTGAGGGACTGGTGCAGACCAGCCTGAATTTGGGCGTTGTGCGGCTGGATGACAGCCTGAAGCTCACCTTTGCGGTTCGCAGCAGCGTGGAGCAGGAGAAGCGCGCCCTTCTAAATCAGCTTCGGGATCGGGCTGGGTTTTACGATGCCGGATACAGCGAAAAGGGCGAGTATCCCGCTTGGGAGTATCGGAAGGACTCGCCTCTGCGGGAGCAGATGGTAGAGACCTACAGGGAAATGTATGGAAAAGCGCCTGAGGTGGTAGCCATTCACGCAGGCCTGGAGTGCGGTCTCCTTGCTAAGAAGCTGCCTGGCCTTGACTGTGT
>JAZOVI010000116.1:0-11539 GCA_045658625.1 Faecousia sp. | reverse complement strand
GTGAGGTTTCCGAAAAGCTGGGCCGCGGCCGCCATACCACCCGGCATGTGGAGGTTTACTGCATCGGAGAGGACACCTATGAGGCCGACACGCCCGGTTTTGCTTCCTTTGATACGGAGCAGATGGATGTGATACTCAAGGAAAACCTTCAGTATGCTTTCCCGGATTTTGGACCATTTATCGGAAAATGCCAGTTCCATGACTGCTCTCATCGCTCCGAACCTGGATGCGCTGTGCTGCAGGCACTCCTTGACGGTGAGATCGAAAAAACACGGCATGAGAGCTATCTCCGATTGTATGAAAAGTCCAGCCAAATAAAGCCTTGGGAATTATAAAAAAAGCAGCTGCATGGGCAGCTGCTTTTTGTTTGCAGTGCGCAGGAGGGTCTATTTCCGCCTCCTCCGTGCGTTGACAATGGGTGGGGGAGTTGATATAATGATAAAAAATCTCCCCGATGATTTTCTGTTTTTTGGAGTAGAGAATGAACGTTAAGAAACTGCGAGGGTATATTTTCCCCAATATATTGGCGATGGTTGGAATATCCCTCTATATCCTTGCGGATACCTATTTTATATCTGCCAGCGCAGGAACAAACGGACTTACTGCGCTGAATTTGGCGCTGCCCTTATATAGTGCGATTTTCGCGGTAGGTGCGATGCTTGGTAACGGAGCAGCGACGGCGTTTTCCTTGGAGAAATCTGTTCCCGGAAGTGATGCGGGTACTTATTTTTCTCACGCAGTAATGGCGAACTTGCTCATTAGTATCCCATTTATTTTGGTTGGCATTTTTCTGCCTGAAAAGCTTTTGGCTTTATTGGGTGGGGATGATGTAATCGTGGAGACAGGATATGTTTATGTAAGAACATTTCTTACCTGCACGCCATTTTTCCTGCTTAACAGTACTTTCACTTCTTTCGTAAGGAATGATGGCGCACCCAATGTGGCAATGGCGGCAACCCTAATCAGCTGTCTATTTAATATAGTATTCGATTATGTTTTGATGTTTCCTTGCGGCTTAGGAATGCTCGGCGCAGCACTGGCAACGGGCCTATCTCCTGCGGTTAGCATAGCAGTTACGCTGGTTCACTTTCTTTCGAAGAAGAATACCATTCGTTTTCGTGTGCTATTACCAAGCGTACGCAAAATTGTCCGTGCCTGCAGATTGGGCATCGGATATTTTGTCAGTGAAATTTCCGGCGGCATATCGGGTTTTGTGTTTAACAGAATTCTTTTGGGATTGGTAGGCAATGTTGCCGTTGCTGCCTATGGAATTGTTGCCAATGTTTCGGTGGTTGGCACAGCTATATTCTCCGGTGTGGCGCAAGGTCTCCAGCCAATGGCCAGCGAGGCGCAAGGAACAGGGGATGCCAATGCGAGAAAGGCGATTTGCCGGTATTCGGTGAAAACGGGCGCGCTGATCGCTGCCACCATTATTCTGCTCTTCTGTTTGTTCGCCCGTGAGGTTGTGAGGATATTCAACAGTGAAAACAACGCCCAGATGGCATCCCTTGCCGTAAGCAATCTGCGCTTATATGTTCTTGGCTTCCTTCCTGCATCTGTAAATATCATTCTGTGCGGATACTTTGGCGCCATTGGCAGAGATCGTCTTTGCTCTGTAATATCTGTATCCAGGGGCGTTGTTGCGATTGTACTGTTTGCTTGGATTCTTTCAAGTTTATTTGGGATTGTCGGCGTTTGGATTGCCTATCCGGTTACAGAGATATTTACACTGACAATGGCGCTTGCGCTTATTCGAAGAAAGGGACTATAAAATACAAATCCTTTTTGAGAAAATTTGCGGAATTTGATGACATTTTGTAAAATGTATGGTATAGTTAAAATATCAAGAGGGGGTGACCTTATGAAGGTTTTGAAAGAGAGAATCCTTCAGGATGCAGTGGTAAAAAGCGGTGGTGTGCTTAAGGTTGACAGTTTTCTCAATCATAAGATTGATGTGGAGCTGACTGAGAAAATAGCCGGTGAATTTTATAATAGATTTGCCGACAAAAAGATTACAAAAGTATTGACAATCGAGACTTCGGGTATCGCAGTTGCTTATCCTGTTGCCCGTGCCTTTGGCGTGCCTCTTGTATATGCCAAAAAGAACGAGTCCGTAAATATGGACGGGGAGCTTTATGTGGCAGAGATTCCCATGGATACAAATAAGCCCGGTAAGGTCATAATTTCTAAGAAATTTCTGCAAGCTGACGATCACATTTTAATCATAGATGATATTATGGCAAATGGATATTCGCTTCAGGGACTTGTTTCTTTGGTGGAATTGGCTGAGGCAACTGTTGAAGGCTTGGGCATTGTGATCGAAAAAGGCTTCCAGGAAGGCGGTCATCGCATCCGTAATTTGGGTTATGATCTTAAATCACTTGTTATTATTGATGCTATGAATGAAGAGACCGGCGAAATTACATTCCGTTGCTCCGAAGATGATGCGTAAAGAATATTTTACAGCCCCGTGAACATCACGGGGCTGCTTGACAATAACAGGAGAAAGTAAATACGATGGAACAGATGATCTATAATCAATATGTTCAAATTCTGCAGGAGGAGCTTGTGCCTGCAATGGGTTGCACAGAACCCATCGCTATTGCGTATGCTGCTGCACTTGCAAGACAGGCCTTAGGCCGTATGCCGGAAAGCGCGGAGATTAAGGCCAGTGCAAATATTATTAAAAATGTAAAAAGCGTTGTTGTACCTCACACAGGTGAACTGCGTGGTATTGCGGCGGCTGCAGCTGCCGGTATTGTTGCCGGTAGAGCAGACGATCAGCTGCAGGTACTTTCTAAGGTTACCGATGAACAGATCAACGAAATTGCGGATACTTTGAATCAAATGCCTATTTCGGTTGAGCAGTCGGATAAGCCCTACATATTTGATATTCAGGTTTGTGTATATGCGGGAAAGGATTCTGCTTTCTGCGAGATTGCGGGTTACCATACCAATGTGATTTGTCTTTCTAAGAATGGAGAAATTCTGCAGGAAAACCCCTACGAGGAGCAAACCGCTGCTTATAAGACCGATCGGAGTCTTTTGAATATTGCAGATATTGTTACTTTTGCAGACACGGTTAAAATTGAGGATGTAAAGGAACTGCTTGACAGGCAGATTGCCTGCAACACGGCGATTGCGGAAGAGGGCCTTTCTGGTCGCTGGGGTTCTCAAATTGGACAGGTGCTTTTACGGGCCTATGGAGACAATGTTCATACACGGGCTAAGGCGCTGGCTGCTGCCGGATCTGATGCCCGAATGAGCGGCTGTGAAATGCCGGTTGTGATTAACTCCGGAAGCGGTAACCAGGGTCTTACCACTTCATTGCCTGTCATCGTTTATGCTAAGGAGATGAAAGTGCCTCAAGAGGCACTCTATCGTGCGCTTGTGGTTTCTAATCTTGTTACCATCCATCTAAAAACCTTCATTGGTACGCTGTCTGCCTATTGCGGTGCGACCAGCGCAGGATGCGGTGCCGGCGCCGGCATTTGCTATTTGTACGGTGGCAAGAACGATGCCATCGCCCATACAGTGGTAAATGCTTTGGCGATTAACTCCGGTATGATCTGCGACGGTGCAAAAGCAAGCTGCGCAGCAAAGATTGCCTCTGCAGTAGAGGCTGGTTTGTTGGGGTGGCAGATGCAGACCCAGGGAACGGAGTTTTCCGGCGGCGATGGAATCATTACCAAGGGCGTGGAAAATACCATCCGTAACGTCGGTCGTGTTGCCCGTAATGGTATGGTGGATACAGATCGAGAAATCATTGATATTATGATCTCCTCTTGTTAATTTCAAAGCCTATGGATAACTATGAAATAGCCAGAGATCGGGCCCAGGAATATTTTCTGGGATTTGATCAGAATGCTATCATTGAAAGATGGCATTTACAATACGATGAAAAGTATCTGTATGTAGATTTTCTCGGTAGAAAATATGCTGTTTGTCGCAAAACCGGGCGAATTGATCGACTCTTTGATGGAAGGCAGGCAGGCTTTTCCGAAGTGTTGTCCATTTTTGATTTTCTTTGTCATAAGGGTACGGATCAATTCCTAACCGGCAAGTTTGCGCCGGTAAATAGCCTGCGCGGGTGCCCGGTATCTGCTGGTGTGGAAATGGGTTTTTATGCGAAAACTGCCAAGAGTTTTGAGGAGAATTTGGAAGCGCTTGCAGAAGCCTGTGTTGCCTTGGGTGGCACACTTGTGCCTATGGGCGATGTGGGATTTTTACTACCTGTATTTGGCGAGATTCGGGCAATCCTGAAATTTTATAAAAGTGATGAGGATTTTCCTGCCAGCATTACTTTTTTATGGGACGAAAATATGCTGTCCTACATATTTTATGAAACTGTGTTTTATGTGGCCGGCTTCATATTGGAAGCGATTCGTGAGGAGATAAAAAGAGTCGGTAACTAAAAGGAGGAGAATGTTGTGAAACTTCGCTATGGAATATTAAGCACATCGTCTATTGCTCCCAGATTTATTACCGCTGTGCGAGAAGCAGAAGCAGGGGAGGTTGTGGCAGTTTCTTCCAGAACCCTTCAAAAGGCCCAGGAGAAGGCGGCGCAATGGAATATTCCTACGGCCTATGGCAGCCACGAAGAACTGCTTGCAGATAAAAATGTAAATATCGTCTATATTTCCTCTGTGAATTCCCAGCACTATCCTTTGGCGAAAATGGCCTTGGAAGCAGGCAAACACGTGGTCTGTGAAAAACCTTGCACTACATCTTCGGAGAACACAAGGGAATTGTTTGCGCTGGCAAGAGAGAAAGGCTTATTCCTTATGGAAGCGCAGAAAATGCTGTTTCTTCCTGCAATCCAAGCGGTAAAGTCAAGAATTGAAGCAGGGGATTTCGGGAAGATTTATATGGTAGAATTGAGCCACAGTTTTTCTTCCGGCTATAATGCCTGGCAATTTGATAAGACCCTTGGCGGAGGAACGCTGCTCTCCAGTGGCATTTATGCTGTGCAGTTGCTGCAGTGGTTGTTTGGACAAATGCAGGAAATTAGCGGCGTGCGATCTGCCTTTGATAGTGGCGCTGAGTGGCAATATGTGCTATCAGGCAAAATGGACGGTGATATACTGTTCTCTATAAAAAACAGTACCGGCGCAGTGCTTTCCAATAGGGCGATTATTTACGGCGAGAATGGATATATAGAGATTCCCGAGTACTGGAAAGCCAGAGGCGTAGTATTTCATATAAACGGAAAAGAACCTGAAAAAGTAGAATTTCCTTGTGAGTTTGAACTGAAATACGAAGCGGAACATATTGCAGAGTGTATTTCCGAGGGGTTACAAACAAGCCCTGTGGTTACAGAGGAACTGACAGTTGCAGGCATTTCTGCTTTGGAAGCGGTGCTTCGGGGCTGGGAATCATAAAATTTGGAACATAAAAATAACGGGCGTGCATTTGCACGCCCGATTTTTTATCTTGCCCGAGGGAGTAATTCGTTTTCAATAACGGCTGCCAATTTGTCCAATTCTGCCTCGGTGGTGTCCCGGCAGATGGAGATGCGAAATGTGCCGTCAATAACCTCCGGGGCAACATTCATTGCCACAAGTACCGAACTGCGATGTCCTTTCGCGCAGGCAGAACCGGCGGAGACGCAGATGCCGGCATCTTGCAGGAGGTTAATGCTGTTCTGGGTGGGTAAACCGGGAATGGCTACAGAGAGAATGTGGGGCGCTTGGTGCGGTCCGTTAATTTTAAGACCGGGAAGTTTGCATAATCTCTCGACTAAACTATCCAGCAGTTTCTTTTCCCGGGAAACATCCTGTAAAAAGGTGGATTTACATTCTTCGCAGGCGGCGGCAAAGCCGAAGATAGCTGGTGTAGCCTCCGTGCCGCTTCTGAAGCCGCCTTCTTGTCCACCACCGAAATGCAGGGGAGGGAATGATTTAAGCCGGGGGCTGATATAGAGCGCTCCGGCGCCTTTCGGGCCATGGATTTTATGGGAGGAAATGCTGATCAGGTCTGCGCCGAGTGTTTTTGCCTGAAAAGGGATTTTCATAAATCCCTGTACGGCATCTGTGTGGAAGATTGCTTCCGTGCAGATGCGATGGGTCAGTTTTGCCATTTTCTCGATGGGCATTACAGCGCCGGTTTCGTTATTGACCATCATAATGGATACAAGGATTGTATCCTCTCTGAGGGCGGATTTCAAATTATCCAAGGTAATATTGCCATCGCTGTCCGGCTGAAGATAGGTAACTTCATAACCATCCTCCTGCAGCTTTTTTGCGCAGTTTAGGACAGCGGGATGCTCGATGGCTGTGGTTATAATGTGTTTGCCACGGCGGCCCATTTTGCGGACACTTCCAAAAATCGCCCAGTTGTCAGCTTCTGTGCCGCCGGAGGTGAAAAACACCCGGTTGGGTTCGGCGCCCATTGCTGCGGCTACCTTATTTCGTGCATCACGCATTTTATCTGCTGCGGCAATTCCAAAGGCATATAATGCGCTGGGATTTCCCCATCCGTCGGTCAGGGCGTTTGTCATAGCATCCACTGCGGCCCTGCAAGGCTTAGTGGTTGCGGAGTTATCAAGATATATCATGTAGGATTACACCTTTCAAAATTCAAAAACAAGATCATCGCCGTCCATCTCGCCATTTTCCTGCATACCAATGGAACGGTAAAGCGATTGCGCTTTCTTGTTCGCTTGCTCTACTGCGATTTTAATTGGCATAGTCGGCTCTGCTGCCTTCAAGATATCTATGGCAAGGCGTGCGGCCGCTCTACCATAACCCTGACCTTGATACTTTTGATCAAGATAGTAGCTCCAGCTATTGGCGCTTCCATCAGACCAACGGCAGAGGAGAATAAAACCGATGCGTTCATTATCTTTCCAAATAATACAAGGAAGATAATTCTCAGGGCGCAGATATGCCCGGCCCAATGAAAAGCCGGCAGGATTAACGCATTCCTCCTGACCGGGCAAGAGGGTACATTCTACGGTGGCATACCATATGTCGTAATCATTCCGGATGGGAAGAATACGGATACTGCCATCGGTAAAAGACTCCTCTGGTAGGCAGGTTAAGGATTCCTTAAATGTCTTCATAATTTATTTTCCTACGCAAAAACGCTCAAAAATTCGTGCGGTGATATCCTCACGGACTGTGTTTCCGGTAACTTCGCCCATAGCCTCCATAGCTTCTTCCACATCTGTGAGAACGGCATCGGGGGTTTGACCGAGTAGCATTGCCTGCAGAGCGCGGAGCATAGCCTCATACGCTCTGCGGATGGCGTCAACCTGCCGGGGATTGGTAAGAATAGAACCGTCGCAGGGTGTGTTGTTTGCGAACATCATCTCCACTACATCGGAGAGGGAACCAAGACCGTCGCCTGTCCTTGTGCATATGGGGATTACCTGCATAAAGGGAAGATCGGAAGGCTGGACAACAGTTCCTAAATCCGTCTTATTAATAAGTGCGATTGCGTTTTCTGTAACGGCACACATAGAAATAATTTCTCTGTCCTCATCAGTTAAAGGAACGGAACCGTCGCAAACATACAGAACAAGATCGGCGTTTTCCAGAGCTTGTCTGGAACGGGCGATGCCCATTGCTTCTATGGCATCGCCGGTTTGACGAATTCCGGCAGTATCCACAAGACGGAGCCTGGTAGGACCAAGCATAACCGTTTCTTCCACAGTATCCCGGGTAGTTCCCGGAATGTCCGTAACAATTACCCGATCATAGCCGGCGATGGCGTTGAGAAGGCTGGATTTTCCTACATTGGGTCTGCCAACGATAGCGGCAGAGACGCCCTGTTTTAGAATACGACCCTGATTGTAGGTTTGCAGAAGCGCATAAAGGGATTTGGCATCGGAGCGCATTTGGGCTGAATAGGAATCGAGCTTGAAATCGTCAATATCTTCGTCAGGATAATCCAAAACGGCGTGGAAATGGCTGCAAAGATCTGTCAGCTTATTATAAATAGGAGAAAGCTTCTTCTGCAGTACGCCATCCACTTGGCCTGCTGCATTGGCCGCAGCATCTGCGCTTTCTGCTTCAATGAGATCAATGACAGCTTCCGCCTGAGTGAGGGCAAGCTGACCGTTCAAAAAGGCTCGTTTTGTAAATTCTCCCCGCTTGGCGGGCTTTGCTCCGGCCATATAAAGTGCTTCCAAACCTGCAGACAGAACAGCAGGGGAGCCGTGGCACTGAATCTCCACAGTGTCCTCGCCGGTATATGTGTGGGGTGCCCGGGTGTAAACAGCCATACATTGGTCGATAACTCGACCGTCTTTGTCTTTGAGGGTTCCCAGCATCAGTTTTCTGTTGGGGGCATCCTTGAGAGGGACACCGCTGTTTAATGTAAACACCGAGCCGGCAACATCTGCGCAGTTATCTCCTGTCAGGCGCAAAATGCCTATGGCGCTGACGGTGAGACCGGTAGATATGGCCGCTATTGTGTAAGACATATTTCTTAACTCCTTGTGATTTTTATCTATCATATCACTCTCCGGTGAAAAATGCAATATATCACTATAATTCCAGTTTCTGCGGGCATACTACAAGATGAGGTGAAATTATGTCTAAGTATACCGGAGCATTAACAGATGAAAATATCAGCTGCATTTTCAGAGAGTGCGCGGATTTTATCCGTCGGGAATTGGTCTGTGGAGAGCATAAGATTTATGCCTATGCAATAGATGGCTTGATCGCATCCGCAGACGCTTCCGACTACATTCTAAAGCCAATATCCCAAACCCTGAGAGCGCAGGATATGGGGGAACTCTATAATTTTGCGCAAAAGGGTATGATTTATAATAGTGTGGCAAAAGCCTGTAAGGACTTGGATGAAGTGGCAACACTCCTTGTAAATGGTTTCTGCGTTGTGTTGTTTCCGGGCGTTGGCGCAATCGGATATGAGGTTAAAACGCCGGATAAGCGGGGAACATCCGCACCGGAAGTGGAAAGCACTGTCAAAGGCGCAAAGGATGCCTTTGTAGAAACGATTCGTTCCAATACAAGTTATATCCGCAGACATTTAAGAAGCCCGGAGCTTCGGCTGTACGAAACAACGGTTGGTAAACGCACACTTACAAACGTAACGGTTGTATACTTGGATGGGGTTACAAATCCGGATTTGGTGCAGCGGATGAAGGAACGGCTCGACAGCATCCAGGTGGATGGACTTTTGTATCCTGCGGCAGTGGAAGAATATGTAACCGGTTCCAGGCCTACCGCCTTTCCTCTTTTGCAATATACCGAGCGAACGGACAGGTTTTGCCAAGGCATCCTTGAGGGGAGAGTAGGCTTGCTTGTAGACGGTTTGCCTTTGGGATATTTGGCACCGGTGGACATCGGTTATTTTATGGAGAGCCCGGAGGATAACGGCATTGATTATATTTCTGCTTCTTGTATCCGTGTACTTCGGTATTGCGCTCTGTTTCTTAGTCTTCTGCTTCCGGGCGTATTTGTGGCAATGGCAATCCATCATCAGGAGATGATACCGCTGCCGCTACTGCGATCCATTATTGAAAGTAAGGCGTTTGTGCCATTTTCCACAGCAGTTGAGGTGTTGGGCCTTCTTGTCGCCTTTGAACTCCTGCAGGAATCCGGTATCCATTTGCCCAGAGCCATTGGACAATCTGTTTCCATTATAGGTGGTATTGTGATCGGCAGCGCAGCGGTGGAGGCAAAGATTATTTCACCGGCTGCGCTAATAGCTGTGAGCGTGGCCGGTATCTGCGGTTTTGTTCAACCAAACCGTGATTTTGCGGAGGCTGTTCGTGTTTGGCGATTTCTGATAGCGGTATTTGGTGCGCTTGCGGGGCTGTTTGGTGTAACAGTAGGTTTAATATTGCTTGTTATTCATTTGTCTGGGCTTACAAGTTTGGGAGTTTCCTATTTGGCGCCTTATTCCAAGCTACAAGGCATATCCTTACTGCGACCGAGGCTTAACCGTAAAAAGGGGAGAAGATGAAATGAAGAAGTTGGTTCTATGGGTGTTGGTAATTGGCGCTATTTGCATTGCGGATATGCTCCCGTTTACGGGAACTGATATTGCGAAGCTGCACCCGATTGAGGTTCTGGTCGTAAAACGCGAAAATGCGATACTTTCTGTATCCACAGACAGCGGCCTTACCGGTTTCGGCACGGACGTCCAACAGGCAATCTCGGACCTTAAACTTGCAGCCCCGGGTGAGGTGTTCATGGAAACGGCAAATTATGTGTTGCTGACTTCGGAATGTACGGATGCAATAGATGGGCTTTTTGCATATATTCGTCCTGCTTGCCAAATCTATCTGTTTGAGGGGGAGGGAGAGTGGTCCAACGTTGCCAAATATTTGGAAAGTCATCCATCAGATGCGACTCTTCTTGCCTGCAGAAGAGGTGAAACCCAAATTCCAAAATTGATCGTGGAAGGGGAGGAATATCGACTTGCGGAGTAGTAAAGTTACCGTTGCCCAGCTTGGTATATGGATTGTTACAGCTGTAGCAGGACCTATTCTATATTATTCAAATGGGAATTGGTTTTGGCTTCTTCCGGTTGCTTTGGTTTTATGTATCATTACAGGTATCTCTGTGTGCTATGGTCGGCATTGGGACGGCCCTGTATATAATTTCGTTCAGTTTCTGTGGATAGCGGTTTTGCTGTCTCAATTACTTGGGTATAGCGCAAATTGCTGGCCAACAGGTGAGCAAACATTTCCGATTGTTCCCTTGACACTGTTGATTCTGTCGGCAATATCTGCGTCAAAGGGCAATAAAAATACAGCCAACGGAATCAGCGTTGTTTTTTGGATGAGTTTGCTTCTACTGGGGATTGTCATTGTTGCAGGAACTCAAAATATGGAATTAGAGTTTTTGCAGCCAAATAAGAGACCAATCCCTTCGCAGATCGTACTCGTACTCCTTCTGCCTGCTGCTATGTGCTTTATTAAGTGTGAAAATTGCAATATGTTGCCGTTTATATTTATCGCCATTTTGGTAACTGCAGTTTCACTATGGATTGCGGGATCTCTTTCCTCTGAATTGGCTGAAACGATGTCGTGGCCATTTTACGAGGCAGCAAAAAGTGTGGAGCTTTTTGGCGTTGCAAAGCGATTTGAATCCCTTGTAAGTGTAGGGGTTACCTTGTGCAATTACTGCTTGTACAGTCTGTTTTTGTGCGTAGCGTCGAGTATTGGTGAAAAATTTGGTAGAAAAAGAGAAGCAATTATTGCTACAGTAGGAATATCTGCTTGTCTTATGTTGCTTGGTTTCTTCATAGATCCAATAATTTTGTCGGCAATTTCCCTGATTTTGTGGGTGATTTTGCCGTTGTTTGGACTGCTTAAGAAGAAAGAAAAAGAATTATAAAGAAATTTGAAGTTTGTTGAAAAAAGTTCTTGACAAAACAAGAAATGGGTGTTAGAATAACCAAGCTATCCGCGAGACGGATTGCGGATGTACCTTGTAAATTGAATAACGCAAAGACGAACAAAACACCTTGAACAACAAACAAATGGATTGTTTAAGCGTAAGCGAAAAAGAACAGCCAACGAAATTCTTGAGTAATAAATTGCTAAGAGCAAATTATTCAA
>JAZOVI010000115.1:0-41673 GCA_045658625.1 Faecousia sp. | reverse complement strand
CCCTTCGTCGGCATCAAGTTCCTGCCCACCGGCGGTGTAAACGCTGCTAACATCCGGGAATACATTGACTCCCCCTTCATTCACGCCGTCGGCGGCAGCTGGGTCTGCCCCAAGGCTGATATTGCCGCCGGCAATTTCGAGAAGATTACCGCCCTGTGCGCCGAAGCCCGTCAGGCTGCTTTCGGTTAATTTAAGCCGAGGGGAGTCGGACCCCGATAGGTTTTGAGCTGCAGCCTTGCTGACGCAAGGCAAGGAAGATAAGAAAAAATACAAATAAAAGAACTGCTGTGGGGCTGTCGGTGTCCGATTCCCCTCGGCTTCGGTTAAGGAGAATAAATTATGGCTAAAATTATTACTTTCGGCGAGCTGATGCTCCGCCTTCAGCCCTACAACTATGAACGCTTTGTTCAGTGCGACCACGTTGAGTTCACCTTCGGCGGCGGCGAAGCAAACGTTGCTGTTTCCCTGGCTAACTACGGCCTGGATGCCGCTTATGTTACCAAGCTTCCCACCCACGCCATCGGTCAGGCTGCCGTCAACTCCCTGCGCCGTTACGGTGTAGACACCTCTAAGATCGTCCGCGGTGGCGACAGAGTCGGTATCTACTTCAACGAGAAGGGCGCTTCCCAGCGTGGCTCTGTCTGCATTTACGACCGCGCTAACTCTGCTATCGCTAAGGCATCCGCTTCCGACTTCGATTGGGAAACCATTTTCGAGGGCGCTGAGTGGTTCCACTTCACCGGCATCACTCCCGCGCTGGGCGGTGAGATGGTAGAAATCTGCAAGCAGGCTTGTAAGGCAGCTAAGGCTCGTGGCATCAAGATCTCCTGCGACCTGAACTACCGCGGCAAGCTGTGGACCCGTGCAGAGGCTCGCGAGGCTATGACCGAGCTGTGCCAGTATGTTGATGTCTGCATCTCCAACGAGGAAGACGCAAAGGTCGTATTCGGCATTGAGGCTGAGGCTACCGACATCTACGGCGGCACACTGAACCACGAGGGCTATAAGTCCGTTGCCAAGCAGCTGGCTGACAAGTTTGGCTTTGAGATGGTAGCGATCACCCTCCGCGAGAGCCACTCCGCATTTGACAACGGCTGGAGCGCAATGCTGTATAACGTTGCAAAGAACGAGTACTGCTTCTCCAAGAAGTACGACCTGCACATCATCGACCGCGTTGGCGGCGGCGACAGCTTCGGCGGTGGCCTGATCTACTCCCTGCTCACCGGCAAGGATACCCAGGCAGCAGTTGAATTCGCTGTTGCAGCTTCCGCACTAAAGCACTCCATCGAAGGCGACTACAATATGGTTACTGTCGCTGAGGTAGAAAAGCTGGCAGGTGGCGACGGCTCCGGCCGTATCCAGCGGTAATTTGAATAACAAAAACACCGGAAGATTAAATCTTCCGGTGTTTTTTATTGGCAAATAAACAAATCAGCAAGATGATCGGGAATGCAATCGCTGCTAAAATGCCGACTTTCAAATTTCCGCCTGCGGCACCGGACACAAACCCCACCACCGTCGGACCGGAGGAGCAGCCCAGATCGCCTGCCAGCGCCAAGAGCGCAAACATAGCCGTACCGCCCCGAGGCAACATATTGGATGCCTTACTGAACGTACCGGGCCACATAATGCCTACGGAAAAACCGCAAAGCGCGCAGCCGAGGATGCTAAAGATCGGCAGTGATGATAAAGCCGTTAACAGATAGGCGCAAATGCACAGCATTGTACTGCCGGTCATAAACTTGTCCATATCCATTTTGTCGCCAAATTTTCCGTAAAACACCCGCGCTGTACCCATCAGCACCGCAAAGGTCAGAGGACCTACCAAATCCCCCACCGTTTTGGTAATGCCCAGACCCATTTCCGCAAAGGCAGACGCCCACTGGCCCATTGCCTGCTCGGATGCGCCGGAACAAACCATCATCACCACCAGCAGCCAAAAGACCTTATTTTTTACAAGCTCCCGGAAGCCCATTCCCTTTTCCCCGTCGGCAATTAGGGGCGCGATGGGTGTTTTCAGGAATAACAAACCGGTAAAAAGGGGGATTATGGTCCAAATAAGTGCCAATATCCGCCAGTTATCAATTCCACACAGTGCAAAAAACGCGGTAGAAATCAGCACCACACCCACGTGTCCCCAGCAGTAAAAGGAGTGGAGCAAGCTCATTGCTTTTTCCTTGTTATCCGTAGGACAGCTTTCCATAATAGGGCTGATCAGCACCTCAATGAGGCCGCCACCGATAGCGTAGACAATGACCGCCGTAAGGATTCCCCAAAAGGGATCAATCACTTCCGGTAAGATCGTCAGCAGCGCAATTCCTAAAGCGGAGCAAACCTGCGCCGCCACAATACAGGGTCGATAACCGATCTTATCCACGAAAAAGGTAGCCAAAAAGTCCACAAACAGCTGTACACAGAAATTGATGGCTACAAGCATTGTGATCTGGTTCAGGGGGATATTGTATGTGTTTTGAAAGGTAATGAACAGAAGCGGCACAAAATTATTGACCACCGCTTGAACCACATAGCCTGCAAAGCAGGAAAAAATGGTGGTTCTATAGGTATATTTTATCATTCAGCTGTACCTATTTTACACTTCCTGTTTTACTCTTTTATATACGCATCGTATATCTTTTGGGCGTCCTCAA
Organism: Faecousia sp.; assembly: GCA_045658625.1. GTDB lineage: Bacteria > Bacillota > Clostridia > Oscillospirales > Oscillospiraceae > Faecousia. Next base: position 39,025 of record JAZOVI010000115.1, on the reverse strand, counting down.
AGCGGTCCATCATTTCAGGACACCCAAACACGCCTACCATCAGTGTATTCCCCTCAACCGCAAAGGCCGACATCAGGCAATAACCGGCTGCGCGGGTATAGCCGGTTTTCATTCCAATGGCTGCGTCATTATAGTACTCCGAACCCGGCTGAATCAGCAAGTTGGTGTTTTTCCATCCACCGGGATAATCGTATTGCAGGTCCACCACTACCTTTTGAGTAGCCATTGCCTGCCGGATGACCTTGTTGGTAAGAGCCATCTGTCCGATTTTTTGCATATCCCGGCAAGTGGTGTAGTGATTTTCATTGTGGTAGCCGTCGGGATTTTCAAAATGGGTGCCGGTCAGCCCAAAGGTCTTTGCCCAGCGGTTCATTTCTTCCACAAAACGGGTCTTTGCCGCAGTATAGGACATCTGCGGATTGTTTTCCAGTTTTCTGCCTGTGGCAACCGCCAGTACCACAGCCGCATCGTTGCCGCTGGGCAAAAGCATGGCTTCCACAAGTTGTTTTACCGTCAGCTTATCTCCCCGTCTGAGTCCTGCAATAGAAGAGTCCGCTGACACAGTGTTTACTTCATTTCCTACCGTTACCATTTCCTCCGGGTTCATATGCAAAAGCGCTACATAGGTAGAAAAGAGTTTTGTAATGCTGGCAGGATAAATTCTGTCATCCTCATTGCCCTTGAGCATCAAAAACTGACCGGTCTCCGGTATGTAGATAAAACTATGCCGGGCGGTCAACGTTAGTTCCGGAATGGAAAGCGCAGGAACTGTAGGGTCTGTAGGCGGGTCTGTAGGTGCATCCGTTGGAAGTGTGGTCTCTCCCGGCAATGTTTCCTCCGGAAGAAGCAGGGCGTTCATCGTCCATCCCAACCCTAACAGCAGACTTACAAACAAGACCGCGCAAACAAAACTGAAAAAATAACCTTGAGATTTCTTTTGGTTCAAATCAAGTCTCTCCTAAATATCGGTAATTCCCGTTCATTATATCTGCTTTTCTTCTTTTAGTCCAGGGCAAAAGCAAAATAACCGGGCAGGGAATTCTCCCCACCTTCGCTCCAATACATCGCAAAGGGCGCATTTCCGGGGCAGCGCACCTTTGCCTCTGCACACTGCAGGGTCTTAAGTATTCCCGGCAGCATAGCTTTATCTCCCAAAAACTCCGGAGCGAATAATTTGCCATCCTGCTTTGTTCCTGCAAGAAGCCATCCTTCTCCGCCGTAAAAATCCAAGCTTTTTTCCAAAAAAGGCAGAAAAACCCCTTCCTGCAGCACACCGCCTGTGGGGATCAGGTTTCTTCTTCGTTCTGCATAGCTTTCCGCTGTTAGTTTTTCTGCAGCAACCGCTGTTCCGTCGGGATAGCACAAAATTTCTTCCATACCACCGAAATCCCGATACCCCAAACGGCCATAAAAGGTCCGCAGCCTGTCATCCGCAGGCACAAGGATGGTCCTGTCCACACGGTTGTGCAGCTCCCTCATCAGCGCCTTGCACAAACCTTTCCCCCGGTGCTCTTTTTTCGTGGCAACGGCATAGACATAGGCCACCGTTTTCCCTTCCCAACCGCAATCCAGCCAGTAAAGAGCAGCCAAAATACGCCCATCCTCACAGACGACCAAGGCTCTCTCCGGGGAAAAAGCCAGAGAGAAAAAGCTGTCCAAAAAAGCGTCTGCATCAGAAAAAGCCTCTTTCCATAATTCCCGCAAAGCAGGGATATGGGAGATTTTTGGATTCTTAATAATCATATTCGTCCTCCAAAAGGCAGGCCCAGCTTTTTTCCACCATATAGTCCGGGCGATAGGACAGCTTGGCGTGGCGCAGACCGGGGATTCCCATATCATCTTCCCGATTGAGATATTTTACTGCGGCATATTTCTCTCGCAGATACCGGGAGAAAAAGTAATTGATCGCCATATACGCCCCTTCGGTTTTTTCCAAGGCTTTTTCAAAATGGACATCAAATACCGTTTCCGACAGAGCAGAAGCCATACTCATCGCCACGCATTCGCCGCCAACAAAGAGGCAAAAGCCCTCCATTTGCAGTGCGTTGCGATTATCCAACGCCTTATAAATCGCCGCTTTTTCCATATGGTAATCCGCCGACGGGTCTTCCTGTTCCCGGATGGCATACCACTTATCAATCATCTGCCGAACGACCGGTTCATTATCCGCAGAAATGGGCTCAGCCCGGCAATCGGTGTACTGGGTTAAAAAGCGGTTTAAGTGATTGCGTTTTTTCTGATATTTCTTTCCACACAGTTCCGCCAGACCGTTAATATCATAGACATAATCGTAGCTGTCCCGGTCATGATGAAAGCGGAATTTCCCGGGATAAAGGCGCTCCAACATTTCTATATCTTCCGCTAAAAGTCCCGTAAGCCGGCAAGGGATTCCCCGCTGGGCGGCATCGGCTATTATGGCATCAATAGCCGTTTTCCTATCTCCAGGGCCGACCGGAAACAGATAGACGCTTTTCCGGTTAAACTGAGAGAAAAACACCAACTGGTCTGCTAAAAAGGCTGCTTTCTGTCTGCCCCACAAATAGAGATTTGCAAAGCTGTATTCACAGCCACGGTTACCGCAGGCTGTAAGATAGGCATCATAGTCGGTCTTTTTACTAATATCGAAAGGCAAAAATTCGATCATAATTCTCTTCCTTTGTAAAAAGCCTCACCGCAGGTGAGGCTTTTTCTTACTTTCCTAAAAGCTTCATAGACAGCTCCAAAAGCTTTTTATCTGCGGAACTGTTTTCAATCCGGACATTACCGCCATTCTCATTCAAAAGAGCTGCCGCCAGCAGCTTTTCATAAGTCTCCGCCGCTGTAAGGCTGCTGCCGTCAAAGAAAGCAACCTTATCCCCCATCACCCGCCGGAGCGCCTTTTCAACAAAGGGATAATGGGTGCAACCCAATACCAACGCATCCAACTTGCCGATATAGGGAGCAAGGAGCGCCTTCAGGTAGGTATCCGCTTCCTCCGTATCATACTTGCCCGCTTCCACAATCTCCACAAGATTGGGGGCAGGAATTAAATCAATCTGCGCCTGGGGATAAGGCTCTGCCTGATACATAAACCGCCGGCCGGCAATGGTAGCCGGGGTAGCCAGTACACCAATCCGTCCTGTAGGATAAGAAGCTGCTGCCAATCCAACAGATGGCTCAATGCCCACAATTGTCAGATCCGGGTGGCGCGCCTTCAGGGTTTCCATTGCTACAGCAGTACTGGTATTACACGCCACCACCAGCGCTTTTACCCCCTGCCCGGCTAATTTTTCCGCCACCGCACAGGCAAGGTCTGTTACCTCACGGGGAGTGCGGGTGCCGTAGGGCGCATTGGCAGAGTCGCCAAAATATAAATAATTCTCCCCGGGCATTTTATGTACCAGTGCGCGCAAAACGCTGATACCGCCTACACCGGAGTCAAATACACCGATAGGGTCTGACCTTTTCGCCATAGGTTTCTTCCTTTCTATGTACAGGAGAAAGCTTTCGTTTTCTCCTGTTTCGCATCTTGCCGGCGATACACTTGACAAATTTCCGCTTCTCAGATATACCGCCGTCGCGGTCATAGCTTTGACGCTTCTTTTTTGTCCGGTAATAGCTTATCCCGGAAAATTGCGATTATACGTTTTATTTGTCCAAATGGACATTCAGGTGCGGATAGGTCATTTGGATGCCACGGGCATCAAAAATTTCCTTAATCCGTTTGTTCACACCAAAATAGTTAATTCCGTAATTTTCATTTTTGCTCCAGAACCGCAGAACATAGGAGATGGCGTGGTCGCCGTAGCTCTCAACCGCCACAAAAATCTCCGGTGTCTTTTCCACCGTTTCCAAATTTGCAGCTTCCATTAAAGCCGCCAGCACATCATCCACCGGGGCATCATAGGACGCTGTTACCTTCAGCTCCGCCCGACGGGTACCGTTTGCAGTGAAATTTACAATTTCCGCAGATACAACTGCGCTGTTGGGGATAGAAACCAGCTTATTGTCCGCCGTGTTAAGTTTCGTATAGGCAAGGCCGATCTCCTTGATAGATCCGGTCTGGCCAGCAATCTCAACAAAATCCCCCGCGGTGAAAGGATGGGTATAAAGTAAGGTAAATCCGCCAAACACATTGGTCAGCAGATCCTGTACAGATAAGGAAATTGCCAGAGTAAGAACAGACGCCAAAGCTACGATACCGGTTACATCTACGCCTAAGCTGGACGCCACAATGAGTCCCAGCAGGATGAGCAGCACAACCTTTACAACTGACCGGATCAGGCTATGGGCCGCCTGATCCAAATGGCTTTTCTTCAGCACTGCCTTTACAATCCGCAATACGAGTTTTATAACCATCAAGCCCACCAGCAACAACACAATTGCCGGCAACAAACGGTTTAACGTGTAACCGCCAATACCATTTAATAAATTTTCAAAAAAAATCCTCATCCCCATACTACTTCCTCACGTTTTTCTTTGATTATAGCATTTTTCCCATCTTAATCAAGAGGATATCTGCGAAATACAGAGTTGTTCACAAATTTGTTTCTTTTTATTTGCATTTCCTTAAACAAACATCCGAGCGCTTAGTATATACTGTAGTTACAGAAGGAAAACCCCTTCTGTCAAACATAACTTTTTCTATCTCTCTTCTTTTTATTCCCTTTTGGAAACGCCCACCGCATAAACGGTGGGCCTTTTCATCATTAATCCAATAAATAATTCTTTTTCTCCACCGGCTGCCCATCTCGGTAATACAGTTTGGGAACACGGCGGGCAACACCGCACAGAAACTCATAATTAAAGCTTCCTGCTTCCCGAGAGATTTCCTCTACGGTAATCTCCTCTTCGCCGCTGCGACCCACAAGAACTGCGATATCTTCCTCTGTTACGCCGGGGATGTCTGTTACATCCACCATCATCTGATCCATACAAACCCGACCTAAGATAGGCGCCCGCTTGCCCCTAATCAGCACATAGTAGCGGTTGCTTAGCGATCGGGGATAACCGTGGCCATAACCGACAGGCAAGGTTGCAACCAGGGTAGGCTTTACCGTTGTAAATGTTCCGCCGTAGCTGATTTCACAACCGGCTTCCAGCTTTTTGATATAAGATATCTTACTGTACCAGCTAAGGGCCGGACGGATACCCAAATGGGAAATATCCAGCTCCTCGTTGGGCGTATGGCCATACATAACAATACCAACGCGTACCATATCGTAATGCTCTGCAAGACGAACGGAACCCGCTGAGTTATTTAAGTGCCGGTACTTGACGGAAACACCACGTTTTTCCAGGTTTTTGCAAAATTCGTTGAACAGTTTCTGCTGGTGTTCCGCTTTGGAAAGATTCACTTCATCCGCCGTAGCAAAATGGCTGAAAATGCCTTCTGCTTCCACATTAGGCAGCGCTGCGATTTTCTCGCAAAGCTCCACAGACTGTTCATTTGCCGGGAAGCCGATTCGGTGCATTCCTGTATCCACCACAAAGTGGAACGGCGCTGTAACGCCCTGACGCTGGGCCTCACGGGATAAAGTTTCTCCATCCTCCCAAGAGAAAATAGCAGGACGGATGTCATTTGCCACCAAAATCGGGTAATCCTCCTGATCTACACGGCTGAGAATCAGAATTGGCAGAGTCAACCCCGCTTTTCGCAGTTCCAATGCCTCTTCCACGCAGGAAACACCGAAGAAATGGCAGTAGGGTGCAATTGCTTTGGCTACAACCACCGCGCCGTGCCCGTAGGCATCTGCCTTAATCACACCGCAAACACGCACACCCGTACGGGCAGCCACCATTTGCAGGTTATGGCAGATGGCATCTAAATCCACCGCCACATAGTTTCCGTTCATTTGCCCATCTCCTTTGGCGTATCCAATCCTATCAGGCGATTACGGTTCCATCAGGATGGAACAGCGGCAGTTTTTCCAGGTAGGTCAGGTCGGCACGATACTGGGCCTCACCCTCTACCAAAATTGCCATACGGCCTACAATCTCGCCGCCGGCCTTTTCTACCAAGTTCTCCAATGCGTGGAGGCTCTCACCGGAAGAAATAACATCATCAATAATTAAAATGCGCTTGCCCTTCATCTGCTCGGCATCGGCCTTATCCAGATACAGGGTCTGCTCCTTGGCGGTGGTGATAGAACGAACGGTGGCAGAGAATACATCCTGCATATACAGCTTAGGAGCTTTACGGGCCAGGAAATACTGCTTTGCGCCGGTCTGGCGAGCCATCTCGTGGACCAGAGGAATTCCCTTTGCCTCAGGGGCGATCATATAATCGTACTCCGGTGCTTTCTTGAGAAGCTCCCGGGCACAGGCAACCGTCAGCTCCTGGTCGCCAAAGATAACAAAAGCGCCGATGGCCAAATTGTCGCTGATTTTACAGATAGGCAGATCTCTCTCAAGGCCTGCAATCGTCATATGGTATTTCATAAGAAACACTCCTTTTCACCTTTTTACTTTTTTATTATACTATCCCAAGCAAAAAAGTCAAGGCAAGTCGAAAAACGGATGGGTTTTTCCTAACTTTAACAAAAATTTCATTTGCTATTTCTCCCCTTTTGCCGTAAACTATAAGTTAGCGTATTTAATTAAGGAGTTTGCTATGTTTTTAGAGTCTTCCGCCGTCCTCCGCCAAAGAGCAATTGAGGCTTGGAATCAAAACGCCCGGCAAAACCGTCGCGTAGTTCTGCTCCATGCCCTCCCCGCCCTGGCGCTCCCTATTGTGGTTATGGCGATCAATCTTTTTTTGGAAGGACAGCTTGCCAGCACAGGCGGTCTCTCCGGCATCGGTATGCGCAGCACGCTGGAGACCCTTCAAACGGTTTTAAGCGGCGCTATCCGTATTCTTCTTCCTTTCTGGCAACTTGGTCTTCTTTTTAATGCTATGCAAATCAGCCGAGGAACTTCCGGGCAGCCCCAATATCTGTTTGCGGGTTTCCACCGCTGGAGTTCTGCCTTGCGGCTTATGCTGCTTCGTACAATCCGTTATACATCCAGCACCATACTGGGCATTTTCCTCAGCTCAATGCTCTATTCCCTGCTGCCGCTGTCAAATAATCTAACAAAAGTAATCGAAGAACTCAGTAAGGACCCCGCCTTTGCCCAAGTTTCTTTTGATGTGCTGATGGCAGAAATAACCTCCCGGCTTAGTTTTTGGGATTTGGCACTGCAATACGGCATTTGCATTTTAGGCGCTGCGCTCCTTGTCATTCCCCTTTTCTACCGGTACCGTATGAGCGATTACGCCCTTTTGGATAGCGAAAAACCCGGCGCTTTCCAAGCTCTGCAGCAAAGTACGTTTTTGATGCAAGGCAACCGTATGCGTCTTTTCAAGTTGGATTTGCAATTTTGGTGGTATTATCTTTTGCTGTTTATTGCCACCGCCGCCTCCTATGGTGATTTGATTTTACCCGCTTTGGGTGTCAATCTCCCCTTCTCCAAGGAATGGGCTTATGTAATTTTCGCTGTTTTCTCCGCTGCATTGCAGCTGATCCTTTATTATCTGTTCTGCGGCCAGGTAGAAACTACCTACGCCTGCGTCTATGAATCTCTAAAAAAACCCAACGGAGGTAATGAGACATTATGATAAGACGACTTGCCCGCTGTATCCGGGAATATAAATGGGCCGCCATATTAAGCCCTGTATGTATGATCGGCGAGGTGGCCATGGAAGTGCTGATCCCCTTGGTAATGGCCGATCTGTACGATTTCGGCATTGTTCAGCAAAATATGACCATCGTAGTCCGACAATCCATTTTGCTTGTGCTGTGCGCCCTGGCATCCCTCTCTTTCGGTGTAGCTTCGGCGTTTTTCGCTTCCCGGGCTTCCACTGGCTTTGCCAAAAACTTACGCCACGATATGTTCTACCGGGTGCAGAATTTCAGCTTCAGCAATATTGATAAATTTTCCGCATCCTCCATCGTAACCCGTCTGACCAGCGACGTTGCCAACCTGCAGATGAGCTTCCAGATGATGATCCGAATGGCCATCCGCAGTCCGATGATGCTGATTTTGGCGCTGATCAGCGCTATGGGTATCAATGTGCGGCTGAGCCTTGTTTTCTGCGTGGCACTGCCCGTTCTTGTGGGAGCTTTGGCATTTTTGACGCCTAAGGTATTTAAGATCTTTGACCGGGTGTTCCGCACCTACGACAAGCTCAATAACACCGTCCAGGAAAACATTCGGGGTGTCCGGGTAGTAAAGAGCTTTGTAAGAGAGGACAAAGAGGTAGAAAAATTTACCACTGTTTCCGGCTCTATCTACAAAGACTTCTGCAAAGCAGAGCGGATCATCGCCCTCAACAGCCCCATTATGCAGCTTTGCGTATATGGCTGTATGATCGCCATTTCCTGGCTGGGCGCTTCTATGGTCGTTGCCAGCGGCAATAATCCCGATCTGGGTCTGACCACCGGTCAGCTTTCCTCTATGTTTACTTATGTAACCCAGATCCTTACCTCCCTGATGATGCTCAGTATGGTCTTTGTAATGCTTACTATGAGCCGATCCCCCTTGAAGCGTTGCTACGAACTTCTGATGGAAGAACCGAACCTTGTCAGCCCTGCCACAGATGCCGTAATGGAAGTACCTGATGGCAGCATTGATTTTGAAAATGTCTCCTTCCGGTACAGCGCTACCGCAAAGCACCGGGCGCTGAAGGAGATTAACCTCCACATTCCCAGCGGCGCTACTGTTGGCATTCTGGGTGTTACCGGCGCAGGCAAGTCCTCTCTGGTACAGCTCATTCCCCGGCTTTATGATGTCAGCGAAGGCTGCGTAAAAGTGGGTGGTATGGATGTCCGCAACTATGACCTGCAAGTACTGCGGGATCAGGTAGCAATGGTTTTGCAGAAAAACGAGCTGTTTAGCGGTAGCATTAAGGAAAACCTCCGTTGGGGTAACCCCCAGGCTACTGACGAAGAGCTTATCCACGCCTGCAAGCTTGCCTGCGCCCACGACTTTATTGTCTCCTTCCCTGACGGCTATGATACCCATATCGAGCAGGGCGGCAAAAACGTTTCCGGCGGCCAAAAGCAGCGGCTTTGTATCGCCCGCGCCCTTCTGAAAAAGCCTAAGATCCTCATTCTTGACGACTCCACCTCTGCTGTGGATACCCGCACCGACGCCCTGATCCGCCAGGCTTTCCGGGAAGACATCCCCGGTACCACCAAGCTGATTATTGCCCAGCGGGTTGCCAGCGTACAAGACGCAGACATTATCGTTCTAATGGAAAATGGTATGATCTCCGATGCCGGTAATCACCACGAATTGCTGGCCCGGTCGGAGATTTATCGGGAGATCTTCCTATCTCAACAGAAAGGAGGGGATGAATAATGCCTCCCGCAAAAATGCGCGGCGACGGCCGCAAAGCCAAAAACCCCGGCAAGACCCTGCTCCGTCTGCTAAACTATATGCGCCGGTATATCCCCAACCTGCTGATTGTATTGGTATGTATCATTGTTACTGCCGTGGCGCAGACCCGAGGCAGCGAAAACTTGGGTACGCTGGTGGATGATTATATCCTGCCTATGGTAGCCAGTGGCTCAAAGGATTTTGGCCCGCTGTTTCAGTATCTGGTAGGTATTGCCTGCCTGTTTGCCGCCGGTATGGCATCCTCTTTCCTGCATCAGTTTTTGATGGTCTCTGTCGGTCAAGGTACCCAAAAGGTGATCCGGGACGAAATGTTTACCAAAATGCAAAAGCTGCCTCTGCGTTATTTCGATTCCAACACCGCCGGCAATATTATGAGCCGCTACACCAGCGACATTGATACCCTGCGGCAAATGATTTCTATGTCCATCCCCCAGTGTGTCAGCTCTTTGGTAACCCTTGCTGTAGTATTTATCGCTATGCTCAGAGCAAGCTGGATTCTTACCATTGTTATTTTGTTTACGGTTACAGCCATTTTGTTCGTTACTATCAAGATCGTAGGCAAGTCCAGAAATTACTTTATCGGCCAGCAGCGCTCCTTAGGTGCGCTGAACGGCTTTGTGGAAGAAATGATCAGCGGACAGAAAGTAGTCAAGGTCTTTAATCACGAAGATGCCAATAAAGAAGCCTTTGACAAGCTTAACGAAGAGCTCTGCAACAACGCCTACACCGCCGGCAAGCTGACCAATATGATGGGCCCGGTAAACAACAATCTTGGCTACATCCAGTATGCAATTCTTGCCATCGTGGGCGGTCTCATCGTGGTCGCTTCTAACGGAAGTCTTTTAAGTCTTGGCAGCTTAATGACCTTTATGCTACTCAGCCGTACCTTTAACCAGCCCATTGCGCAAGTGAGCAATCAGATCAATTCCATTGTTATGGCCCTTGCCGGCGCGGAACGAATCTTTGAGCTTATGGATCAAGAACCCGAGACAGACGATGGCTACGTAACCCTGGTCAACGCAAAGATCCAAGAGGACGGCACTATTGAGGAATGTGCCGAACGGACCGGCCGCTGGGCCTGGAAGCACCCCCATCAGGCAGACGGTACCGTAACCTACACCGAGCTGAAGGGCGATATTGTGATGGAAATGGTAGATTTCGCTTATGTGCCTGAAAAGCAGGTGCTTTACGATGTTACCCTCTATGCTCACCCGGGTCAGAAGATCGCCTTTGTTGGCGCTACCGGCGCAGGTAAGACTACCATCACCAACCTCATTAACCGCTTCTATGATATTGCCGACGGCAAGATCCGCTATGACGGTATCAATATTAACAAAATTAAAAAAGCCGATCTGCGGCGCAGCCTGGGCGTGGTGCTTCAGGAAACAAACCTCTTTACCGGCTCTGTAATGGATAACATTCGTTACGGCAAGCTGGACGCCACCGACGAAGAGTGTATTCAGGCCGCAAAGCTGGCAAACGCCCACGATTTCATCACTCGTCTTCCTGAGGGCTATGATACCCAGCTCACCGGCAACGGCGCAAGCCTTTCCCAGGGTCAGCGGCAGCTGATTGCCATTGCCCGGGCAGCGGTGGCCGATCCTCCGGTTATGATTTTGGACGAAGCTACTTCCTCCATCGACACCCGTACCGAGGCGCTGGTGCAAAAGGGTATGGATGCGCTTATGAAAAATCGCACCACCTTCGTCATCGCCCTCCGGCTCAGCACCGTTCAGAATTCCGACTGTATTATGGTTTTGGACCACGGACACATTATCGAGCGTGGCTCTCACGAAGAGCTGATCGCCCAAAAAGGCTCTTACTACCAGCTCTATACCGGCGCATTCGAACTGGAATAAGCAAAAAAGGCAGCTTCCCGCGGGAAGCTGCCTTTTAATAGGTTAAAAAATCGCCTCCGGAAAATTCCGGAGGCGGTTCTTTTATCAGATTAGTCAGCAACGTAGGGCAGCAGAGCAATCTGACGTGCGCGCTTGATAGCGGAAGTCAGGTCGCGCTGATGAGCTGCGCAAGTACCGGTGGTACGGCGGGGCAGGATCTTGCCACGCTCGGACAGGTAACGGCGGAGCTTTGCGGTATCCTTGTAATCGATGCCGGTTGCCTTATCCACGCAGAAAGCGCACACCTTACGGCGCTTGCGGGGATGAACACGCTGTTCGTTAGCCATTGGGTTTTACCTCCTTGTAAGCATTGTGAAAAAGTTGAATCATCAGAAGGGCAGCTGTGCGTCGTCGTCCTCCAGCATCGCGAAATCGGATGCGGGGGTGGAGGGAGCAGAATATCCTCCAAAGCTTGCAGGTGCTGCGCCAAAGGTATTATTGCTCATACCCTGGTCGTCCCGCTTGCTGTCGCCGAAATAAACGTTGTCTGCAACAACCTCGGCGGTGCGGCGCTTATTGCCGTCCTTATCATTCCAGCTGCGAATCTGCAGCCGACCGGAAACCACTGCCATACGGCCCTTCTGGAAGTACTTGGAGACAAATTCTCCAGTCTGCCGCCAGGCAACACAGTCAATGAAATCCGTTTCCCGTTCGCCGCCATCCTTGGGAGAGAAATCCCTATCCACCGCGATGGTGAAGGATGCCACAGCGACGCCGCTGCCGGTCCGGCGCAGCTCGGGGTCTCGGGTCAGGCGACCCATTACGATGATGTGGTTGAGCATTTTAAGCTTCCTCCTTACTCTGCCACGACAGTGGTCAGGCAACGCAGGACGCCTTCGGTGATCTTCATCACACGCTCCAGCTCAGCGGGGAATGCGGGATTGGACTCAAAGTTCATCAGAACGTAGTAACCCTCGGTCAGGTCGTTGATAGCGTATGCCAGACGACGCTTGCCCCACTCGTCCACATTGGACAGGGTACCCTCCGCTTCCACCATAGCCTTGAACTTTTCCACAAGTGCAGCGATGCCCTCCTCGCCCTGAGCGGGGTCGATGATGTAGAGCACCTCATACTTACCGGTGATCTTAGCCATTTTGTTTGCACCTCCTTTTGGACTTTTGGCCCCCGACGCTGTCGGGAGCAAGGATATGCCTACACACGTAGGCTATAGTATTATATAGACCCTTTCCTAAAAAGTCAAGAATTATTTCCAAAAATTAACCTCCGGGGTGAAAAACCTTCATCCCGGAGGTGTTTTTATTCATCTACCATGCTCAAAATGGCCTTTTTATTTTTTGCGCCAACGGAGCGCTGGGCTTCCTCACCGTTTTCAAAGACGATCAGCGTGGGGATAGTCATAACCCCAAACTGGCTTGCCAGCTCCGGCTGTTCATCCACATTCACCTTGCCTACCAGGATATCTTCCCGCTCTTCGGCGATCTCCTCCACCACAGGAAGCACCATCCGGCAAGGGCCACACCAGGGCGCCCAAAAGTCCAGCAGGACTTTTTTCTCCGCTTTTACGACCATATCCTGAAAATTCTCTTTGGTAATACTAACTGCAGACATATTTTTGTCCTCCTTGTTTTCTTTTCTGGTTTTATTATAACCGAAAACAACAAGTCATTATGTGATATATATCACATAATGTGCTGTTTTTACCAATTATGCCTCCAACATTTCCTCCAAGACACCTAAATCCCAGGCAAGCCGGCTGAGAACATACTTATCCCGAATATCCTTGGTGGCGCGGAAAATCATCGGCAGTTGGGCGCCGTTTACGCCGATTTCGTCCAAGGTTTTGGGCGCGCCTATGCTCTCCAAAAGGGCTTCTACCTCAGATGAAGGGGGTAATTCCTGCCGAATAATCTCCATCAGCTCTTCCCAATGGGTACACACGATTTCCAATCGTGTCTTGTGAGCGGCAACATCATATTTCCCCTCTTTTTGCTCCAACGCAATCATACTTTCTGCGCCACGACCCAAAAACGCCCGTAATTGCTCCGCCCATTCCTCATAAGAAAAGTTTTTAGCATATGTCAGCGCCTTTTCTTTGTCAGAGGTGATTTTCTGCAATTTTTCGTACAAACGCAAAGTCTCCAATGTACCAATGGCGCACTGGATGCCGTGCAAATCTTCTGCCGTGCTGAACTCCACCGCCCGCATATCTACGATATGGGAAATATAATGCTCATTGCCGGAAGCAGGGCGGGAACAGCCGGCGTAATTCATTGCCACGCCACCAATCACAAGCCCCGCAAAAACTGCTTCTACTGCCTTTTCCTCCCGGCGGAGCAAGCCTTCCGCACCGTCAACGCACTGCTTTACCGCTTCCCGGATAAGCTCTGCTACCTCTTCGCAGTAATACTCGCCGGTAATGATCGAAGCGATCCGCCACTCACAGATGCTGACATATTTGGCAATCATATCGCCAAGTCCTGCCCGAAGCATCCGCAAGGGGGCATTTTTAAGTATTTCCGTGTCGCCGATAATCACATCTGCGCCTTTGGTATTGATAGAGACCTTTAATCCATCCCGGGTCATAGAAGAGGTGGCGGAAGCATAGCCATCCATAGAGGGAGCTGTGCCTACAATGATATAAGGAAGTCTTGCTAAGGCCGCAAGCATCTTACCAATATCGTTAATTACACCGCTGCCAACACCAATGACACAATCGCAATCCGGTTCCATATGCATCACTGCCGCGCCTACACGCTGTTCATCGGGGTGAGGTTCTCTCTCGGGAAGCGTATAGCTTTGATAACCCATAGTTGCATCGTCAAGGAGCTTGCAGACCTTCTCCCCTGCTGCCTCATAAGTATTCAAATCCGTTAAAATGAACGGCTTACTGATATTTCTTTCCCGCAAGATGTCCGGAAGCTTCTTAACCACACCTGCACCGCAAAGAACCTTTGCGGAAAAGCTATGTTCGCGACCACAGGCGCAGGGTGCACCGTTCATCTTATATAAACGAGTCATTGGCATCAAAATCACGCTCCTTTTGGGGATATTATAACGGATTTTGTAATTGTGTGCAAGGAGGAATCTTCGGCAGTGTTTTCTAAATCCTCTTGCATTATTTTCATATCTTTGATACCATATATACGTCATATCCACACATATTCCGCAAAAAGAAAGGTCGATATTGTATGCTTGAAAAGATATTTAAGCTCTCAAAGCACAACACAACCGTAAAAACCGAAGTTATGGCCGGTATCACCACCTTTATGACCATGGCCTACATTCTGGCTGTCAACCCCAGTATCCTTTCCGATGCCGGCATGGATCCCTCCGCCGTTCTGCTGGCTACGGCCATTGCCTCCTTCATCGGCACCTGCTGTATGGCCTTTATGGCAAACCTTCCCTTTGTCCTGTCTGCCGGTATGGGACTGAATGCTTACCTGGCCTACACCGTGGTCCTGGGCTTTGGCTACAGCTGGCAGGTCGCTTTGCTTGCGGTATTTGCCGAAGGTATCATTTTTATTATCCTCTCCCTGACCAACGTCCGCGAAGCCATCTTCAACGCCATCCCTCTGACCTTGAAGCGAGGCGTTTCCGTAGGCATTGGTCTGTTTATTGCCTTTATCGGTCTTCAAAATGCCGGCCTTGCCGTGGATGCTTCCACACTGGTTACGATCACAAGTTTTACCGAAAACTTCTCCACCCACGGCATCTGCGCTCTGCTGGCTCTTATTGGCGCCCTGATCACCGCTGCCCTGCACATAAAAAACATCAGAGGTTCTATTCTGATAGGCATCATTGCCACCTGGCTTTTGGGCATTGTGTGCCAACTGACCGGACTGTATGTTCCTGCTCCTGATGCAGGATTTTACTCCCTAATTCCCAACCAATTCCTTTCCGTAGATTTTTCCAGCCTGGGCAATACCCTCGGACAGTGCTTCAATGTGGACTTTTCTGTGGTCAAACCCCTGGATTTTATTGTCGTGATTTTCGCGTTCCTGTTTGTCGATCTGTTTGATACGTTGGGCACTCTGATTGGCGTGGCTACCAAAGCGAATATGCTGGACAGCAAGGGTCGTCTGCCCGGTATCAAACCCGCCCTTATGGCAGATGCCATCGGTACCACCGCAGGCGCTGTATTGGGCACTTCCACCGTTACCACTTTCGTGGAATCCGCCTCCGGTGTCAGCTCCGGCGGCCGTACCGGTCTGACTGCGCTGACTGCAGGTCTGCTGTTCCTGCTGAGCACACTGTTTGCCCCGCTGTTTACCGCCATTCCCTCTTTCGCTACGGCGCCTGCTCTGATTATGGTAGGCTTTATGATGGTCAGCTCCGTTACGGAAATTCGTTTTGATGACGATAATTTAGGCGAAGCCATTCCCGCTTACATTACCATTATCGCAATGCCTCTGTTCTACTCCATCTCCGAGGGCATCAGTTTGGGCATTATCTCTTATGTTTTTTTGAATGCCGTTACCGGAAAGGCGAAAAAAGTTTCCCCGCTGATGTATGTTCTGGCGCTGCTATTTACACTAAAGTATATCTTTCTTTGATAAGAAAGTCGTCCCGTTTGGGACGACTTTCTTATGGGGTGGGTAATGGGGCTTATCAGCATAGGCCACCCCCTGTTGCGGTGCGAGGACGCTCACAACACATGAAATATGGGCAAAGAGCAGGTTGACAAATCCAAAAATTGGGTGCATAATAAAAATGATGATTTCGCGTGTGCGAAATTTTACTGAGCGAGAAAGCTTCGCACGCACGAAGCGAATTTTGGAGTAAAATATGGAATATATAACGGTTAGTGAGGCGGCGAAAAAATGGGATGTAAGTCCTCGCCGCGTGCAAATGCTCTGCAACGAAGGCAGAATAAAAGGCGTCATTCGTTTCGGTCCGGTGTGGAAAATTCCGTCCACAGCGGTGCTTCCCAATGCCAGAAAAAAGGACGAAGAACCTCACCTTCCTATGCCGCGAAAGTCCCCCTTCTTGGATATGACCGATCTGTATAACCGGGCGGGCGCAGCGGATGCCTGCGCCGAAATGCTTATCAATCAGCCCGAAGCGCACGCACTGTTTGAAGCGCAAATTGCCTACCGCCGGGGCGAGATCGAGAAGGTTTATGAACACGCAAGATATTTCCTCAAGGCCCACTCCGGCTTTTACGCAATCCTTGGCGGCGGCATGCTCCTTGCCCAGTGCGCTATTTGGCGCGGCGACATTTACCTTTGGAAGGAAGCGAAAAAGCACATCTTTGAAGCTCCCTGCAAGGATGCCCACGACCGTGAAATCGTAGCGCTGACCCTTGCCATTATTGATAGCTCCATTTACGATAATAAGGACTATCCGGAATGGTTCAAAATCGGAAATTTCGAACTTTTACCCGGTGATTCTCACCCTGCAGCCAAGGTTTTCTACATAAAATACCTATATATGGCGGCTTATGCAATTGCCACCGGCGCTGCCCAATACGAGGGCGTACAGGGTCTTGCCTTAATGCGGATGATCCCCAACACCATCGAGCCGCTGATCTCTCAGGCAGTGCTGGATAAGACCATCGTACCTGAGATCTATCTGCGTATGTCCTGTGCCGTTGCTTATCATAACTCCGGTGAAAAGGAGAAAGCCATCGCCCATATAGATAAGGCGATTGCGCTGGCCTTACCCGACCAGCTATACGGACTTTTAACCGAATATATAAGACACTTTGGCGATCTGCTGGAGCAGCGTATTGCTTTGCAGGACAAAAACGCTGTGATGGCTGTGAAGGCCCTGTATAATATCTATAGTGTGGGCTGGGCGAGACTCTCAAGCCAAGTTCGGGATCGACACATCGCCCTCGTCCTTGACTCCAAGGAGAGAGAAATTGCCAAACTGACTGCCTTTGGTTTTACCGCAAAAGAGATTGCCAATATGCTCCATTTATCCGAGTCGACGGTCAATCACGACATCACAAGACTGATTAATAAAGCGGGTATTTCGAGCAAAAAAGAGCTTGCCTCCGTCCTCTGAAATTGCAAGTTTTTCAGGATTTTTTTGCAAAAAGTCTGCAAGAAATAGTCTGGTTTTTCACTATAAAAATAAAATGAAATCTGCCATAATGTTCGCGTAACATTTATGGCAGATTTTTCTTTTGCAAAATTCGAGAAAGGAGCAATGCAATGTTAGGTACAGGATACTTAGGCGCGATCACTCCGGAAGAACGGGCCGTTCCCAAAGAAGGGGATCTATATAAAGTGATTACTGCCCACGGGAAAACCTTTGAGATCCGATATGGCTACTACGAAGAAATTGACCGGCACTCTAAATACAACGATCCGATTGAAATCTACCCGAATTTCGTGAAGAATCCCGTCTATACCGACGATGGCATTCCCTTTACCACGGCGATGCAAGACCCCTGCCAGTACTTTAGAGGAATAAAGGACGAGGACAGCACCTGCTACCAATGCGCCTTTTATGACAAGTGCGAGGAATTGCTTGGCATCTGCACTTGCCCGAAGAACAAGAAGCAGTCAGCTTCTTAATATAATATAGTAAACAACATCCATAAGGAGGAAAAACATAATGAAAAAACTACTTACAATTCTCTTGGCGCTGACTTTGGTATTCACCCTGTCCGCCTGCTGGGGCGGCAACTCTGACACAAATCCCACCGAAACACCTACCGAAGCACCTACCGACAAGTCCACCGAAGAGCCCGCGAAGCCCCAATGCACCCACGAAGGGGCAGAGGATGACGGCAACTGCACAACGGCTGTGATCTGTACCTGTGGCGCGGAAGTAGTTGCTGCAAAAACCCACGCTGACGAGGACGGCGACCAAGTGTGCGACAATGCAGGCTGTAACTATTCCTTCCGTACGCCTATCAGCACAGAGGAAGAATTTCAGCAGGCCCTTCAGCAGGGCGGAAAGTATGTACTCACCGGCAACCTGACGGTCGAGAACGCGGAAGCGTCATGGGACAACATTTTTGACCTATCCCTGGATGGATACACCCTTTCTGTTCAAAATGCGCTTTTTGTAAGTTTGGAAACAACGGTGTATCTCCGTAACGGAACGATCATCAATCTGCAAGAGGAATGCGATGATGCAGTTTTCACCTACGGTACAGTATATATCACAGATTGCACGCTGATCTCCGATAATTATTACGCGCTTTATATTTGCGATGGCAAAGTGGTTGTAGAAAGAAGCGCCCTTCAAGGCGGCGTGACTGTCTGCAATAGTTATACAGAAGCCGCAGAGCTGATTGCCACCAATCAGGTGACTGTAACGGGTGAATATGGTATCGACGTAGAAGATGCCAGCATTGCCACCTTCAGTTTTGATCCCACACCGTTGCTGGGTGTCTATAACGAAGGTACTGTCGTGGATAACGGAGATGGCACCTGGTCTTTGATCGGTCCTGACCACCCCTCTGCACCCAGCGAACCTACCGAGGAGCCTACCGAGGAACCCGGCGACGAACCTGGCGATGCGGTTAAAGAAATCTATACTACGGAAGACTTGGAAGCTGCGTTTTTGGTTGGCGGCAGCTACAAGCTGATGAACGATCTGAATGTGGGAGATACCTATATCAGCACATCTGATCCTGTTGAAATAAGTCTTGATTTAGGCGGTCATACGCTGACATTGGATGCTCACGCCATCGAAGTGTGGTATGATTCAACATTAAACCTGACGAATGGTACGATTAAGCAGACCAGCGATTATACGGAAGCGATTACTTGTAGAGGTGCGATTATGGTTTCCGATTGCACGCTGATTGGAAACAAATATTATGCCCTTTACATCATTGACGGCACGGTCACAGCAGAAAACACCGTTCTCACCGGTGGTGTGAGTGTAGCTATCGCTTATGAGGACTCTGCATCCTCGATCGCTACGAACAATGTAACAGTTACTGCGTATGAAGATGAGAGCGTAAGCGGCGTCAGCGTATCCCGTGGGGGTGTTGCAACTTTCAGCTTTGATCCCACACCGTTGCTGGATGCCTATAACGAAGGTGCTGTCGTGGATAACGGAGATGGCACTTGGACAGTCGCCTAAAATAAATGCCTGAATAAAAACAAGCGCCTGCGATGCACGCTCTACGCACAGACCCAAATTAAACCAGCCGGGCGGCGGAGAATCCTCTCCACCGCCCTAAAATTATGCCTCCCCCTAAAAGCCAAAAACCGGGTGGACAGCAAGTGTCAGGGGCAAAAGTAAGCGTAACATACATTAAAAATCGCCCACACCACATGGATATGGGCGATGATACTATTCTCTTACAACGTGATACCAATCGTCGGCTATATAAAACCAGTCGTCGACAATTCTCTTCCACTTGCCTTTGTTTTTGCCATCTAAGTATACCGGCTTTTTTTCGGGGGAATACACCACAGAGTAGTGCCCGCCACTTGTTTCAAAATATACAATCCCGTCTGCACAGGTAACGTCTCCGTAAAATGCGGCATCCTTATTTTCAAAAGCAGGCTCAATTTTCCGGAAACTTATCTTGATTTCTTCCGAACATTCAATAGTTTCCCAATACCAAGTAGACACTTTATTCGGGTCTTTTATGACATGTAGTTTTAATTCATTCTGCCTAAAGTCATAAGAAAAGCGCCACCTGTCTTCTCCTGTGGTGTTGTTCTGTTGAGCATAATCTAAACAAAATGTGGCAATTGCTTCAAAGTGTTCTTGGTAATCCTTAAAATCATCCACGCAAAATCGCCATGTAGATACATAATCGAATGTCACAATTGCCAACCACCTACAACCACTGAAAGAAAGCATCATTATCAAAATCAGAATAAATGAAAATATTCTCTTAACTGATATTTTACAAGCAGATCGCATCATAAGAGCACCTCCTAATTAATCGTCTTTGAATTGTATTATTTAGATGCGTTCTCATTTTTCTACGAATAACAATGCCAAGGCCACCAGTAAATAAAATGTACTAATAAAAAAATATGCCCATACTGCGCCATTCGCTTTCTGGTCTTGCTCCAATGGAATGAGAGGGGACAAGCTGCACTTTATAAAATCATATACAAAACCCACACAAAAAGCTGCCGGAATGATCCATTCTTTTATCCCTAAAAAGAAATATACAAAGGCTAAGGGTATAAATGCATCACCGCGTCCTGTTCCCGTTTTTCTTATATGTAACTGCGCACCACAAGAAGAACATTTTATGCCTCCCCAGAGGGATTGCCTATATTTTTGAAAGACACCGATTTTGTGGCCACAAACCGGGCAGCGAAAAATGTCCATAGTTTTCCCCTTTTCTTGAAGCTCATGTCATTTTTGTATTAGTAGGAGTCCTGCAGGAATTGTTCAATATACGCAGGATTCAAATAGCTATTACAATCTTCTCGAAATATATGATAACCAAAGGGGCATCTTGGCGCAACCTGCGAATACCATACTCATAAGCACCAATAGTGCAACTATTTTGACTGCCTTTTTCATTATTATGCCTCTCTTTATGATATCAATTTTTAACAGACAATGTATCGCTAAAGGGATGTCTTCGCCTATGCTTAGTCGTATGTTTTTTCACGACACTTATAGGCAATGCCATCTTCGTTAAATTTAATTAAAAAATAAACGGCAGAATCTGTACCCAAATAACCCACTCGCTCAGGTCTAAGTGTATATCGTCCTTCATAATAGTACCTTTCTGTGGATTCGACGGATGAGTCTCTTTCCTCTCGCAAATAGTAATCAAACACACCGTATTTTGCTTCAATCTGCTCTTTGGTTTTGCCGATAATCCAGTCTTCGTCATATTTGATAAACCAAAGGGGCATCTTGGCGCAACCTGCGAATACCATACTCATAAGCACCAATAGTGCAACTATTCTAACCTTCTTTTTCATTATCATACCTCTTTTCATTTATGTTCCCCAAGTTCAAAATGAATAGCACCTAACGGAATATTAATTTCCGTATATTCCTTTGCGAAGGTTTTAATGTTGTCCTCAAAACCAACATATATATAAAGGGAATGTTCTACATCTGGACACAGCATAAATTTTAAGTCTGTACCTTCCAGGTGCACATTGTAAACAGAAAAGGTATCATAATCCTTTAATAATTTTTCAAATTTGGTTTCGTATAGAGCGATTTTAACTGCATTTTCTCCAATTAAATTCTGGAATTTAACAGGCCGTTCCCCTTGGATAATTACATCGTCATTTTCGAGGATTTCAACGCTATATCCCTTGCAATCGAAATATTCTACTTTCAAACAGACGTTGTCTCCTTTTTTGTAGAACTCGAAATCTTGAATACCGGCATTTTGACTCATAAAAAGACGCAAGCCTTCCAGAGACAGCGTGCACGCTGTAAAGCTAAAAAGCACTACAAAAACCAAGAGCAGCAAAAATACTTTTTTAATAGCAACTGCAAATTCAAATGAAAGATTAAGTAGTTTGTTTTCAGACATAAATACACCTTCTTTCAAGATAATTATATCATTGAAGATTGCGTTTTTCAATGATATAATATCCGTTCCTTTATACGTCAAAGGCATATATCATCCACCGTTCTGACAAGAACGGATATCATTAAAAAAGAAAAAGCCGTCCCGTTTGGGACGACTTTTCTTTTCTGGGGTGGGTAATGGGACTCATTAATCAAGGTAGCCCCCTGTTGCGGTTCTCAGCGAATGTCCTCGGTCTTTCGACCTTCGTCCCTCACTGACCGCTGCCACTCACTCCCCTCCCTCCTCCCGCCACTGGCGGCGGTCAGGTCGCCCCCCAGTGTTTGCACTGGTGGCAGCAATATGCCACCGGCATATTGCATTTAAGGTCTTCGAGTCCCATTCCTTTCCGTCGATAAAAAACATCCCCCCGCTTTTGCGGAGAGATGTTTTTTATGGGGTGGGTAATGGGACTCGAACCCACAACGCCCGGAACCACAATCCGGTGCTCTGCCAATTGAACTACACCCACCATATTCTATTTATTGCGCTGAAAAGTTGGCACGCCAGGAGGGACTCGAACCCCCGACCTACTGCTTAAAAGCGTAGGAAAAAGGGTTTTTTCGGTGCTAAAACGTCCTTTTGGCGCTCTTTGGTAGGACATACGGGGAGGTGATTTCCCGTTCGTGCTGCGCTGTCCGCACTGGTTTTTTCCGTTCTGGGTCAGAATCTGGGTCAAAAAGAAGCGTCTGGTTACCCCGAATTGTAACCAGACGCAATTATATATTGAGGAGCATTTTGCTATGGTCGCCAGACGGAATCTGCGAATGCCGTCTGGCGGCAAATAACAAAACGAATAGAACAAATAAGGATTCTGCGGTCACGATTGCTTACCAAACAGTCCCATCGTTAGCGATACACCGCAAGGGCAACCCTTCCAAAAAGTTTGTCGTATGTTACCTTATAAAACACAAAAAATCAAGTGTCAATTATGCCGAAAATTTAGGACTGCGATGTAACGATTTGAGGTCTAAAAGCTGAGATAACACAAGGACTTTCAAGGGCCACTTTCGGGGCGGCAGGGTGTTTTTACCTTTTTCTCGTTTTGGGAGATAAGAGCGTTACATCCTTCTTGACGAGTGCGATTTTTCCCAAAATCAAGTGCCACGAATACCCAAAAAGCAGGCCGCCCAGACCATGGGAAATGTGCTGAGCATGTAAGATCTGGCTTTGTAGCCGATAGAAAAGCCGTGAACGACCAACACATCGTTCACGGCTTCGCTGTCAGATTTCAAGTTCAATTCTCCAACTCTAGAGTCAGGAGAAATTCTCAAAAACAAGGAAGTTTTACCGTAAGAACTGCATTTCAAACCCTATAAATTTGTTGCAACACAGATATCTCAGCCTTCTTCGATAAAATGCTTTGTTTGTAAAATTTGCCCGGTCCGATAGAACAAGGCGCTCCTATCAAAACGCCTTTCAGTTTGCAGAACACCTCTTTAGCTATCCACGGCTTAAAAATTGAGTTGGGAGTTCCTTATCAGTAGTATATGCAAAGTCTTATTCAATCTTATTGCACTGAGTGTTGCTCTTTAACGTTTGTGCTACAATCTTGATGCTGGCGTTAAGAAAATAGTCACTTCCCGTTTTGTGCTCTCCTTTCCTAACATTATTGATTTTTCGATGCAGTATGATACAATTGTATTTGAATTCTTTTGAGAGGATGTACATATGCAGCAATTATTTAATATTGACAGCAAACTTATGTCCATGTTATCCAAATTTGCCGATTTATTTGTGCTTAACCTTCTTACATTAGTTTGCAGTCTCCCTATCATCACAATCGGTGCATCCTTCACCGCAATGCATACCGTATTGTTAGCTATGCGCCGTCAAGAATGTGATAACGTTTTCAAAACATTTTTCAAGTCATTTCTCAGTAATTTCCGTCAGTCAACGGTAATTTGGGTATTAACCCTTTTATACTGTTCTCTTATAGTCTTTTGCATTTATATGGTAGGCAAAAAAATCATAACCGTGCCTGCAATCCTTACGTTTTTTCTGTATTTATCCGCCGTTTTAATGATTATTTCCCTGAGCTGGGTCTTTATTTTGCAGTGCCGTTATAAAAACCCCATTTGGGCAACATTAAAAAACGCTTTTTTTGTAGGGATTGCTCACCTTGGACATACGATTGCTATGGTCGCTCTTTTTGTATGTCCATTCTTAGTTATCCTTGCAGTCCCCGTTGCCGAACCGTTAATTCTTTGTTTAGGCTTTTCCTGTCCCGGAATTTTGCAAACAAAAATATACGGCAAAGTAATTGATAGAATTGATCAAATGATTCCCAATGGTGAGGAATTAGAGAATTGTGAATAATCATTAGCATCAGCTTGCTGAAATGATAGGATAAAGGTAGACAACCGGAAAAGCCATGTTGTCTACCTTTTTTATGTTAAGAAACAGGCGGGGATTGTTTTCTCCTGCAAAAAGCGCAGCACGCCTACTGGCGTGCTGCGCAATAAATTTGTTGTGGAGTTAAGTGAACCACTTATTCCAACTATCCCAATCACCATCCTGTTTATCACATCAAAACCCATAAAGGAAACTTGGTTGACATCATTGGCCAACTTTTCTTTAGAAACAAAGCACATTACTTTTCTCGCATGCTCTCTATCTCATTTATAAGTTTCACTTAGATTGACATTTTGCTATTAAATTGTTGTCCGTATGGTACGGCATCCTCAAATTCTAATGTTTGTAAAATAATGGTAATCAGTCTCTTCACACAAGATTGTAGCGATTCTCTGCTCAGCAAACCACTTTCCAGCGCCGATGCAATATTTTTAACATCGTTAGGACAACCAGGCATAATCAAGTCATTACCTCCCGCAATACATAACCACGGAATGCTTTGCCCTTCTCGTGTAGTACTCCAGTCGGTCATAATAATTCCTTGGTAAGCCCACTCTTCTCTTGCTACACAGGTACAAAGGTCGCGGCTATTGGCAGCATGTACACCGTTAATCAAATTGTAGGATGTCATGATAGCCATCGGTTGCGATTCCTTTACTGCAATTTCAAAACCGCGCAAGTATATTTCTCGAAGTGTTCTTTCGGAAACGATGCTGTCCGATCCGCGCCTGTTATCTTCCTGATTGTTGCAGGCAAAGTGTTTTATTGTAGTTCCAACACCAGGCACAGTTTGAACACCGCGAGTAATAGCAGCTGCCATTTTGCCACTTACTAACGGATCCTCGGAAAAATACTCAAAATTGCGGCCACATAACGGATTTCTATGGATGTTCATGCCAGGTGCCAACCACCACGAAATACCAAATTCTTCTAATTCTTCACCTACAGCACGTCCTACCTCTTCAAGAAGTGGCACATCCCACGATTGCGCAAGCAATGTTCCAACCGGGAACGCAGTACAATACTGATGATACTGCGTCAATCCATCACCATTTAGAACGCTTGCAAAGAAACCGCCCTCTAAAGCTCCAAGAATACCAGGATTAATGATTTTCCCAGTTTCCGCATGAACCTGATAAGTTTTTGCCAAGCGTACGCCAGCAGGTCCATCTGCCATAACAACACTTGGGATATCAAACTGCTTAGATAGAATATGGCTGGTCTCACCTGCCGAGCCGGGAACACGGATACCCGCAGCGCCAATTGTTTGGTCATACTCTTCCGCAATTTCTCCGATCACCATCGCTATCAGTTGTGAGTCTGTCAGTTTTTCTGTAATTTCAGCTGCATACAACGCAAAATCATTCTCAGGAATCTTTTGCCGGGGAGTTTGAACAGGTACAAGCTCGAAAATTTCCAGCTTCTTTTCGCGAGCCATTTTGTGCCATTGCACTTCTTGTGCCATCCGCAGATCATCCGGACATGCCAGTTCATCGAGGGCCTCTTGCAGGGGGCATATATGTTGGACGCTTTCAATAATC
The DNA here is from genome assembly GCA_045658625.1 of Faecousia sp. GTDB lineage: Bacteria > Bacillota > Clostridia > Oscillospirales > Oscillospiraceae > Faecousia. The sequence continues at coordinate 13,433 of JAZOVI010000115.1, read as the reverse complement.
GTCTTTTCAGAAACATTCAAAACGGCTTCAAGGCACAAACTAGACAAAGCGTTTCCTACCCATATGCCGTACATGCCATCTTCTACAATCCAGGAAGTCAAAGGTTCACTGAAATATGCAATATCTTTTGTTTCAAAAGACAGAACTATTTGTTGGCTCTCTCCCGGGCTAAGCAGTTTTGTTTTTGCAAAACCAACAAGTCGGCGGCGCTCCTTGGCCGCCCCTTGCTGCGGGCAAGAAGCATAAATTTGCACAACTTCTTTACCATCGAACACAGTTCCTGTATTAACAACGTTTACTGTTACTTCTACGCGATCACCTATTACCTGCACAAGTTTAGTCGCAAGTGAAAAAGAGGTATAAGATAGACCAAAGCCGAATGAAAAAGCTGGCTTTTTTTCAAAACTGTCAAAAAAGCGATAGCCAACATACAGGCCCTCTTTGTAATATTCCTTATCTACATTCCCGTTGTTGTGGCTAAATGTATCCGCATTGGGATAATCTTTGTAGTTGGTTGCCCATGTATCTGTTAGCTTGCCACTGGGCGTAACCTTTCCGGTAATAACGTCTGCGACGGCATGGCCACCCTCCATTCCAGGCTGCACTATGTATAACAACGCCTTTAGATTGGGAATAGACATTATCTCAGACAAATCAATTTGCGCGCCTGTATTTAAAATCACAACAACATTGGTGCAGTAACGGGACAGTAGCGACAGTTGCTTTCTCTCATCCTCTGTTAAATAGTAATCGCCATCCTTTAGATAACGGTCCGCACTTTCGCCGGCAGTTCGGCTAATTACATAAAACCCTGTCTCTGCTCCGTCACAATCACTCGCCAAAATTGTTTCACCGGAAGGCATTTGGAATCGATGTCTGTTATAAGCATCCAGTAATCGTTTGCTTTGGCTTTTCTCAGTTTCAGAAACGATAATGGCTTTCCAATCCTCCCGCGCTTTGTTATACAAGCGGCGGCAGGACTCTAACCAACGCTGATTGCTCAGCGGAATGCCGGCATCCAAGAAGCCCTGATATATACTTACAGATTCTCTTTCATTTACATCGCCGGAACCGCTGCCGCCCTTAATCGTCTTGACTGCGCCACCGCCGAACAAAGCAACTTTTTCCCCTTTTTTTAGAGGTAGCACACCATCATTTTTAAGAAGTACAATACCCTCAGCCGCAGCGCGCCGTGCAAGTTCTTTATTTCTTTTCTCTCGGTCGGAAACGGTCAGTTCTTTTGTTCCGCTGAAAGATCTTTTTTTTATTTTCACAGCACTTCACGCTCCCCAAGCATTCTGCGAAATGCGCAGATACTTTTCTCATAATTTGTATGTCCTTTGACTTCCAAGAACACCGGAACCGGATTCAGCAGACCTGCTTGCCAGCTATAGAAGAAAGAGGTGTAATTGATCATAGGCCCGAACCAGTTTTCAATGGCACAGTGATTTCGATAACTATCTGTTTCCGGCACGACCTGATGGATGTGATAAGCAACTGTGCGATTGCCCATAATTTCATACCACCGGCTAATGGGATAAATCTCAGCCAATGCTCCATTATTTCTAGCATGGCCTACATCTAAAACGTGACCAACTCTATTCTTGACCCCCAACTTGGTTTCAATGCTGCTAATCCACAACATTACCTCCTCCGGGGTGTAGCCAAATCCACGATGCTCGTCAACATTTTCACCCTTATTTACGTGCAGATTCTCTATGCCGACACGAACATTTGGATTAACTTTTTCAATTGTTGTGGTATACAAATTGAGTATTGCATTCCAATTGTCGCTTCCGACAGGAATATCCGTTCTTTTAACCCGCGGGGTGTGCATAGTAAGCCCATCCGCCTTGACCGCAAGTGCATATTCCAACGCTTTATTCCACTGCTCTATGCCAATGATTGTTCCGTCTTTGATTCGGATATCCGGCATATGTACGGATAGATAGCCGTTAGTATGTTCACGCCATTTTTGGATCAATGGCAACAGCTCCCAATCCGGTGTCCAATCATCGATACAGCGGAGTTCTATATTTTTAATGCCGTTAGCCAGCGCATAGCTTACATCTGTTCTATTGTCGACACAAGATAGACCAAAGAATTGGCTAACACTAAGCATAGTTTCCACCGGCAGTTCAATGCTTTGCTCTGTTATAACAATGTCATCATTTTTAAAATCAACATATGTAATGCACGGGAAAGAACCTATACATTTATCCGGATCCAAGCATTTTATACCTACCACACGACTGTCATTGATTTTGTAGTCACACCACTTATGCAGATGTCCATGCACAATTGTAATAGGGATTTGTTCCGATAGCGTTGTTAGATACTGGGCGCTTTCTTCTTGCAGCGAGGCAAGGTCGTGATGAAGGTAGATAATATCACCTTGCTTGACAGCGCGCAACAGCGCCTTATCTTCCTCCGAAATATACCCATACGGTGTATGTATACCAAGAATTTTCCGCCCATTAATCTCCACATGGCGTTTTTGGAAAAGTTTTAATATTTCCTCCGCAGTTTCCCTGTCCCGAACATCTGAATTCCCTGATACTTCATAGTGATCGAACTGCTCCATCAGCGCTCGGTAGATTTCAAAGCCCGCTATTTCACCGTGGGCTGTTATATCACCAACGCAAATAACCGTATTAACAGAATCGTTTTTCATACGCTCTACTGCATATTTCAAAAACGCATACTGCGGAGATTTGGTGCTGCCATTTAGGTGAAGATCGCAAATAACGCCTATCCTTGTTTTTGTTTCCATACTGCCTCCACACTTATTAAAGTTCTTCTACATACTTGACACCATCGATGCCAGATAAAATGTCCACCAATTTCACTCTATTCTTCCGGCCTTTTACTTCAATGCTTGCAATGGCGGTCAGCCCCTCTCCGTCAGTGCTGTTTTTCGAAAGTTCAAACATTTGCAGTTTTAGTCCCTTATTCCGAAGTGCCTCCCGAAAACCCAACAAACTTTTATTGCATTTAAACTCAAAGTATACATCAAAAACTTTTGTATACCGCACTAAGACGCGGTCAATGTAGTTGAGTGCTTTGAATGTAAACAGTGCAAAAAGCGTACATAATATCACACCTTCTATGTACCCAATTCCTGCCGCCAAACCAATACAAGCACATGTCCACAGTCCAGCCGCCGTTGTCAAACCTCTTACCTGATGTTTCCCTGTTATGACAATTGTGCCAACTCCTAAAAAGCCAACGCCACTAATAACTTGAGCACCCATACGGCCGAGATCTACTTCTCCTGAAAAGTTCTGGATCATATATTGACTCGTCATCATAACTGCAGCTGCGCCCAGGCATACAATAACATGGGTTTTAAGACCTGCGCCTCTGCGTTTAACGCCTCTGTCTATGCCGATCACAATACCAACGATCATCGCCGAAAGTAGCCGGATTATCATTGAAAGCAAGCTCCATTCTTTTGCTGTATGTATCAACCAATCCCACATTGACTTCACCTCTTCCACATCCACTATTTTTTGTATTTTACGCTTCCCCAACCGTCGAAATTAAGGATTACCTTTTCTGTTTCGATAATGCCACTACCCCATTTCGAATAGACACAAGGGCTATCATAGGTTTCATATGGATACTTCTCTTGACATCCATTAACCAATCTTTCCTTGCGATTCATCTCTAAGTTAGTAAAACGCAGGGTCATTGTAGCCGGATCAAAGGATGGTGCACCGTTACGCACTATTTCTTTGAACGCCTCAAAACTTCCGCTTTCCTCTTCTGTCGAAACCATACACACAACACCGTGCTTTCTACCAAAGCTGCGCACTTCAACATTCTTCCATTCTTCTGCGCCCGGAAAAATCCCTTCCGACAGCCACAATACAGCGTAAATCCGCTCATGCGCCTTCATCCACAAATAGTTGCCATCTTGCTCTGTGTACAAATATTGGAACGGAACACTTGCATGGATAAAGTGTTCTTCCTTCTCTGGTATATCGTAGGTGGCCATAGCAACATTGCCGTGACTGAAAAATTGACCACAACAACAGAATAAGTCCCCCGTCCAGTAGCCATGTTCCTTTCCCTCCGGACCACAGCTACCCGGATGATGTGTAAAAATTCGAATATCCTGGGTTGGTAGGATGGTCAACTCCCACTCGTGCTGCTGATGATGCGCATACCAAGCAGCCTCACTGCCTTCCGGATAATCATCCTGCCAAGTAACACCACCAATCATATAATCCGGCGTGACTAACAGGCGCTTGTTAATGTTCCCGGGAACTTGCGGAACTTGTTTATGGGGTGTTTCATAAGTAATACTGTGCAAATGCTTGCACTCCCTATTCTCCCAATGTTCCGGACGCCCATAGAACACGTCATACACATAATCTGCTGGGTGAAAAGAGCTGGCCAACGGCTCCAGACAGGTTCCACATTCTTCTTCGCCGCCAAAATAAAGCTGGTGCAAAAGGAACATACCTTTGAGCTTAAACGTAAACGCATATCTTTGATAGATACGTCCGTGTGCACCTCCGTAAAATCCTTGCTTTGAGCAATCCATAAGCATATCAAGCAAGATCACGTTGGCACTCATTTCGGCATAACGGCTCATTTCCCGATCCGCAAAGTCATAGAGGTTCAAAAGAGCGATAAACACCTCCAAACCATAGCCAACAGAATCAAACTCTGCCCATCCGCGCTGCGCTCTAAACTGAATAAAGTCATGCAGAAAGTCGCGATCTTCCTGAATAATTTCTGCTGCTGTTTTTTGGTACTGCTTAAAATATGCATCGGGGAAACGTTGTGCATACAGATACCGCGCTTCGTGGAACAAAAGCATATGATTTTCCGATTTATAGGCACTTTCAAAGTCATGTGTCGTGAAAAAGCGGTGGATTAGTTCCATAGTCTCCTGCGGCAGCTTATCATGCAAGCAATAGCATGCGCGTACCAACTTATGGGCTACAAAATCCGGCTCTCCCTGCAAAAAACGCCCATCGCCCCGAGGATGGGGTAATTCAAACCACCGCGCAACACGGTTCAGTTTTTCAATCTCTTCTTTTTCAACCTTTGGCGACCACATAAGACGAGCAATTACACGCTCACCATACGGATCGTATACATCCTCTGTCAGCAAGATTTTCTTTAGCTTTTCGTGTAACGCTTGATTCATTTACTTCATCTCCAGTTCCTTTTTTAGTGCCAAATACTCCGAAGCTGCGGCCAAGATAACACCAGTGCCATGATCATCGTTGACAGTGGTTGGAATGGTATAGTAATACGAAGCCTCCATAGAACAGCCGGAACCCATACATACGCCATAAACATTTCCTTCATTATCTATGCTGTACTGTGCAAGACCCTGCCATGCCTTCTCCATTGTCTCCAAAAAATCTCTTTCAAGCCAGCCATATTTAACGCCTCTGGTAAAGGCTAACAGAAACATTCCGGTACAGGATGTCTCCAAATAAGACCCTTCCTCGTCCCGATTGAGAACCTGGTGCCACAAGCCGCTACTGTCTTGCAGTTCACGAAGTCTATGCGCCATATCATAGAACAACTGTCTCTCCTCACTAAGGTCTATGTGCTCAGGACTACGCATCAGCAGTTCAGTCAGCGTCCACATAACCCATCCATTGCCGCGACCCCAAGGAACACGATTCGCACAGCCCAAGTTCGGAAACCAAATGTGAGAAAATAGTTTTTCTTCTTCAATATATAGCTTCTTCTTGAAGCCTTTTATCTGATTCGCTGCCTTTTGGAACCAGTCATCGTCACCGGATAAGACACCCATACGTACCAAAAAAGGACAACTCATATATAGGTCATCAGCCCACATCGTATCGATACGGTAATATGTTCCATCTTCTAATCTGGGAATTGTACTTTCAATCTGGTACTTAATCCGTTCAATCAAGGGCAAGAAAATAGGGTCGTTGGAATCAAGATAGGCATCAATTAGATTCATTCCCATCGTTCCAATATTGTCAAGCACGTTCATTTCCGCAACGCGGGGCATGAAGGCAGGCATTTTATGATTCTTGATGTCGTACTCAATATAGGGAAAATACTGTGCCAATATCTGCATATTGCGATAGAACAGTTGCTGCCGCTCCGTATCAGCCAAAAGGATTGCAGCATCACGGATTCCGTAAAAGCCAACCATCAGCGCATAGAACCATTGACCCCAAAAAATACTGTCTAAATAGATTCGCAGCCGGCTACCATCACAGACACGCCAATATACCTTTTCTCCTCTTTCGTTGGTGAAAACTTTGGAGAAATCCCATGTATATTCCGGTCCATGGCACTGAGCCCCATAGAACGGGCCTACGAACATAATCTTGTTTCCATAACTACGATTAGATTGCAGAAAAGAAAGGTGCAAATTGTTTGTATCTATATCAAAGCTGCAATTTCCATGTCCTTGCACACAGCGCAACAGCAGCTGGTCATTCTTTTTAACTTTAATCTGTTTATTGGAGAGCGCAACAACCGCGCCATTGATCCAAATACGCTCTACACAATCATCGAGGAATAATGTTGTTTCATTTTTGACCTCTGTGTACACATACCAAATGGCATTTTCTGTACAGAAGCGTTCAAAGTGAATAGATTCGTCTTTCACCAAACTGGGAGGCCATGCATAGCTATATGTCCTCTTCCCCAAGTCAGGAGAGTCACACTGTTCTGCAGTTAAAATATGCGTAAGCGCAACGCCTTCCTCACCTTGGTGCGGTCCAGCAGGAATCACAGCTCTTGCGCCAAATAAGTAATCATTCGCCCACATTTTGGGGTATCGCTTCACGGAAATCAAAAACTCGTAACTGAATCTTTGATTTTCTATTTTTTGGCAGAGAATCCGAACGGGGTTGTCCCCATTCTTTTTTACTGTGATTGGGAGGTGTACCCAATCCTCACTCGCATTTTCTGCGGCATAAATCAACTCACCACAATACCAAACCTTAATACGGCCACATACGTTCAAGTAAATATCTTCATCCTGCGTGCAACGAATATAAAAATCCGTCAGAACCCCATCATTAATATTACAACCCGGGTACATTTTATCAAAATCGACCTTAATGCTACCCAAGTGGTTGGTAAAGCCCACGTAGGGGCAGGAAAGAAATGGCTGATAGTATACTGGGACTTCCGGTCTTGTTTTTAATGCGTTGTCGAGAATTCTCTGTATCGCTTGTTCCGTCTCCAGATTTTCTCTTGCAATTTCCATTCCAACACAAATTTTTTCATTCATAACGCCATCTCTCCATTCTATTAAATTGTGGGGGCAGTGCTATACACTGCCCCCACCTGCCAAAGACTAATTTTTAATTACTTCTTTGCAAGAAATGCATCCACCTGACGCTGATACTCGTCAATAACGTCCTGAACGCCTGCCTCCTGCAGCTTCTGCATGAACTCGTTGTAGGTAGCCTCCCAACCAGCTTCACCCTTAACACCAGATGTCAGGGTCTGAACATATTCGCCATATACAGCGGATACGGCAGCAATCTGAGTGGAGATCTTAGCGGTAGAAGGTGCAAAGCCAATCAGAGGAGAGGAAACAGTGGATTCAGCCTCATTCAGTTCCTTAGCAAGCTCAAACTGGCCGTCAAGAACAGCCTGGTTCTTGTAAGCATAGAAGCTGTTACCAATGATCCACTTCATAGCAGCATAGCTGGTGGACTCGGTGCCCTGGCTGCCGGAGTATTCCAGAGTCTCAATTCTGTCGGGATCCTTAGCGTCCTTAGTGTAGTGCTCGCCTTCCAGACCGAATACGACAGTGTTATAGATTTCCTTACCAATATCAGTACCGGTGGTCAGCAGCTCGATGAACTTAGCTGCCTCTTCGGGATTCTCACAGGTAGAGGAAATGCCGTTGCCGCCTGCAGCCCACTTGTACTGGATGAAGTCATACTGCTGAACGGGGATAGCATAAACATCAAAGCCATAGGAAGCGGAGTAGATTTCTGCAACGTGCTCGGGAGTGCCGATCTGTTCCTTAACGCAGAATACGGTGGAAACGTCGTCCATCATATGCTCGTAAGCATAGTTCTTCAGATCGGTGCTGACGCCGTCGGGGGACAGGATGCCCTTGTCGAACCACTTAGCGTAGATTTCCCACTTCTCCTTGAACTCGGGGTTGGAGTACAGGAAGCTAACATCATAATTGCCGTCATTCTTAACCATGAAGCCCTTACCAAAGGCATCGTAGGGAGTCTCAAATGCATAACCCAGAGTGCCGCCAACTTCGGAGATACTCAGAGCTGCAGCATACTTGGTGGTGCTGCCCAAGCCTTCGCGAACCTGCATAACGAACTCTTCCAGGCAAGCAGCCTTTTCAGTCAAGGTCAGATCCCAGTTGGTCAGAGTGGAATACAGCTTATCATAGTCGCCGTAGTTATCAACATATTCCTTGGGCATCAGAATGTATGCGCTGTTGAAAGCGTTCTGATAGTTAGGAACCATGTAGACTTTGCCATCGATGGTGCCCATGCCCCACAGCCATTCAGGCAGCTCTGCCTTCAGGTCGTCGGAGAGGTACTGATCCATAGGCATAAAGCTACCGTCTTCGACGTGCTCAGCCAGAGAAGACAGGCCGACAGTATTCAGAATATCGATCTGCATACCGGAGCCTTGTGCCAACAGAACCTGCTGGCTGTACTCAGAGGATACGAAGCAGTTAAAGTTCACGCTAACGTGCTCCATACCGGGGACGGTCTTCAGCAGTTCATTGACACGAGCTTCAACAGCATCTGTGTCTTCCTGCTGACCGCAGCCACGGAAATACCATTCCAAGACCACGGCATCCTTGGGTTTATCCTGCGGACCGAAGCAACCGGTGCAGCAAGCAACCATCATCAGGACTGCTAAGAGTAATGCGATGTGTTTTTTCATTGTTTCTTCCTCCTTGATATGTGTTTGTTATTGTCATCCCTTTACTCCGCCAAGTGTCATACCTTTAGAAAAATACTTTTGGAAGAAAGGAAATGCAACCAATATTGGGCCAGCCGCAATTAGTGCCATAGCAAAACGTAGCGTTTCAGTTGGCATCACCACATCTCCCATAAAGGAGCCGGCTTCTGTGGCTTGTTTCAAAAATTCCGCTTCTCGAACCATTCTCTGCAACAAGTACTGCAAAGAATACAGATCCGGGTTGCGAATGTAGAGCATAGAGGTCATCCAGTCATTCCACTTAGTGACCATAAACAGGAATGCAACAGATGCAATTCCCGGTTTCGCCAGCGGAATTACAATTCTGAAGCACGTGTGCAATTCGCTTGAGCCGTCTATTCTTGCTGCTTCTATCAATTCGTTCGGAATTCCTTGGAAATTTGCCCGAATAATCATAACGTTATAAGCAGATACCAATCCGGGCAAAATATAAACCAGTATATTATCTGTCATCTTCAGATATTTTGTCAGCAGCAGAAAGGTGGGAACCATACCGCCAGTGAACAGCATAGTGAAATACACAAAGAAATTAAGCTGCCGACGCCACAGGAAATTCGGTCTTGAAAGAGGATATGCCAGCAAGGACATTACCACCGTAGAAAGAGCCGTTGCCGTTACTGTACTAAAAATTGTAACGCCATAAGCACGAATAATTTTCATAGGCTTATTCAATGCTATCTTAAACGCCTCTGTGCTAAATACTTTCGGGATAAGGCTATATCCCTCTTGGATCAACGATGTTTCATCCGTAAGCGAAACAGAGATAACCATAATAAGCGGGACAATATAAATAACCATTAAACCAAGAAAAACGATGTGCAGCGCAATCTGTCCCCAATCCTTCTTTTTAATTATAGGATTCTTAATCATAGGCACCTCCTAGAACAGGCTGTTTTCAGGGCTAATTTTCTTTACAATGTGGTTAGCCACAACAACCGTAATCAAACCAGCCACAGACTGGAACAAACCAACCGCAGCGCCTCTTGACATATCACCGGATTGCAGTGCGCGGTAAGTATATGTGTTGATAATATCCGTTACCGGATAAAGAACGCCCGTATCCTTTGGCACTTGATAGAAGAGGCCAAAATCGCCGGTGAACAGCTTGCCTATCGACAAAATGTTCTGAATTACAATTGTAGGAATTAAGTGCGGGATCATCACGTGCCAAATCTGACGCAACTTGCCGGCGCCGTCCAATCGGGCTGCCTCCAAAAGGCCCTCATCCAAGCCCATCAATGCCGCATAATAAATAACAGCCATAACACCCACATGACCCCACAAGTATACAAATGTAAGAATATAGGGCCAAACATTGGTGGCAGTATACCAGTCTATACGTCCAGCATCTCCCAGCATCTGATTGAATAAGCCAAATCTCATATGTAAGAATATTTCAGCAAGAAAGGCTACAACAACCGCTGATAAAAAACGAGGGAACAAAATCACGGTATTATAAAATTTCAGCGCCCTTGCATTGCGAAGGCTATAAAACATTAACGCCAGCGATACCGAAACAATCGTTCCCAAAATCATCCAACTGAAATTATAGGCGATTGTATTAGTGATTGTTCTTACCGCATCAGTAGAGTTAAAGAAGAACTTGAAATTCTCCAGCCCATTCCAATCACTCCCCCAAATGCCTTTTAACGGTTTGTAATTTTTGAAGGCAATAATATTGCCAAGCATCGGGGCATAATTAAAAATCAGCAGCAAAACAACTCCGGGTATTGCCAAGGTGCCCATACTAAGACTCTCACGCAAAGATTTTCTCGTTACGGCTTTCCCTTTAGTTGCTTTAACTGCGTACTGTTGCCTTGTTTTCACAGGTAAGCTCCTTTCCGAATTTCTTACCTACATTATCTACCGCATCATTTTCAGTTGCAATCCTTGTTTAATGCTTTTTGCCCCGTTTTGTGTCAGGCTGTCAAAATCGCCCTATCTCCGATTGAAAAAAGTAGTTTTTTTATGTATTATTAACATAGATGCACGAAGGAGAGATCTATATGTTTCACATTATGGTAGTAGATGACGAAATTACATCGCAGGAAATCATCAGGAAATATATCGAAGTTCATTTACCTGAGTATCATGTGCAGCATATCTGCAGCAATGGGCCGCAAGCGCTTAAGTGTTTTGAGGAGAGTCCTTCCGACATCGTACTTGTAGACATCCATATGCCTATTATGAGCGGTATTGAATTAATTGAACAGCTCAAGAAAAGGTCAGAGGATTTTATTCCTATCATCATAAGCGGATATGCAGAATTTGAATACGCAAAATTAGCAATGGAACTGGGTGTAAGCCACTATCTGCTGAAGCCATTAGACTTCAAGGAATTAAAGCGCAGCATTTTGGCGGCAACCCACACATTGACAACCAAAAGAAAACGAAAAGCCTCTCTGGATTGGGCCGAAGAAAATCAAGAAATCTTTTTCTGCCAACTGTTATCCAACCAGTATCCAACGCAAAAAGACGCCCTATCTTCCTTTCTTGCACTTCGCTTGCCTTTTGCTTATGAAACGACTGGCGGTTTAGTCATAGATATTCATGTCGAACCTACAGACGCCCCTCTATATGAATCCGATGTTTTATTTGGGGAAATCAAGCAAATTTTACAGGAGCTCTACTCAGCACCATATATTTTGATGTTGACAAACCAAAACTCCATATGCCGTTATCTCCTTACTGGCAACCAGCTCCGATCTGTTTGTGTACAAGATGTCTTATGTGCAGCTAAAAATTCATTAGATATCGAGATAAGTGTTACACTGGAGTATCCTTTTGCATCCTTTGAAGAGCTCAGAACAAGCAAGCTCATTCCCCAACTTACAGAGGAAAGCCTGACCAAAGAAGATCATCGGCAAAATATAGCATTTCTTATTGAGAACGCCGTTGCCTATATGGCCGAGCATTATGCGGAAGATTTGACCAGAGAAACCGTTGCAGAAAAGGTGTATATGTCGGGAGCGCACTTTAGCCGATGTTTCAAAATGATTATGAAAACATCCTACAAAGATTATTTGACAGAGCTCCGTATGCGCAAAGCAATCGAACTTCTCAACACAAAAGCCCAAATACAAGATATCGCACGGCAGGTCGGATATCCTAATACAAATCGTTTCAATATTAATTTCAAGAGCTACACCTCCTATACGCCTTCCGAATACCGTCGCATTGTGTTAAAACGATATGCAGACTAGGGGTAACTTATGGATAGAGTCAAAAAGTTGGTCTTGAATCCTTTTGTGCAGAAATGGTTTTTGATACTGTTATGTTTTGTTGTCATTCTGTTTTTATGCTTTATGGTCTACACCCATATCCATTCCTCTGAGTTATTGCGCACAGAATTCACCGCATACAGCGAATTGCAGACCGAACGAATCTCTGCATATCTGGACGACTGTTTCCAAAGCTACAACCGAGTAGGTGCGTTGCTTTCGTTGGACGAAATGGTTAGCATCTATTTGTTTCAAAAAAATGCAACTTCCGTATTTCCGGATATTTACACACAGATCAATTCCCAGTTAATTGCTTATACCCAAGGCTTTCCTGCTATCGATTCCGTATATTTATATCCATCATATCAAAGCGAAATTTTCTCCTCCGACTATGTACAACCCATACCGTTGGACGGTCTTTCTGATAACAACTGGCTTCCTTATTCAAAATCCTTAGACCGCCCGACGTGGGTATACCGAGAAAAGAACAACCATTATCCGTTTCTTGCCACATTGTTAATTCCGGTTGCACAAGCTGGAAAAGAGGCTCTTATTGTCCTCAACATCAATATATACAACATTTCCATTTTAGGCGGTAAAAACAGCAATTCCTTCCAGAATATTTATATTGTTTCTAACGAAGGTGGTATTCTCTATCGCACCTTCCAAAAAAATATACCGGAAGACTTGCTGGCCATTAAAGAGCTTTCCCATTTTGATCAGTCTACGGCAAAGAAAAGCTTATTTGTTAACTCCGACTCGCCCTATATTTTTGTGCAGCAACAATCCGCAAAATATCCTTGGTCCTATATTACCATCACTACCCCTCAAGCATTCAGCGTGCAGTCTTACAATTTTTATGACTCTGTACAACTGTTTTTGCCTTGGCTATTTGTCATTGCATTGGTAATTATCATCTTCTTGGCATTAATGATTACCCATCCGCTACGTACCATTTCTGAGTTCATTGATGCCCCACTTTCGCAACTACCAGATAATATTTCCGAACCGGAAGTACAAAAAATAATCCGCCGTTTGATTAATTATATCCACACCAATCAATCCCTTTCTGATGAACTTGCACAGCAGTTAGAATTGCAGAACAATGCCACCTATTGTGCTTTACAAGCGCAAATCAATCCGCATTTTTTATTTAATACCTTAAATATGATACGAAATATGGAGATAGAAAGCTTGGGGTACGATCACGAGGTTCCGGATATGACCCTGTCCCTTTCCAAACTGCTTCAGTATGCCATTAGC
>JAZOVI010000114.1:0-1607 GCA_045658625.1 Faecousia sp. | reverse complement strand
CTGCGCCGTTCTTCGGGCCGGACAAGCCATCACTCCCAAGGGCGATTTCATTTTAGAGGAAGGCGACCGCATTTTCGTTACCGCCCCCAAGGACCAGCTGACCCGACTGCTGAAAAAAATGGGCATCATCACCCGCCGTGTGAAAAATGTAATGCTCTGTGGCGGCGGCAAGGTGTGCGTCTATTTGGCTTCCTTCTTATCTGACGAGGGTATGAACGTAACCATCATCGAAAAAGACCCCGTTCGCTGCCGCACCCTGTCCGAGCAGCTACCAAATGTAGCCGTCATTCAAGGCGATTGCACTGTAAAATCCGTTTTGGAAGGCCAGGGCATCCGGGAATTTGACGCCCTGGTAACCCTGACCGGCCAGGACGAAACCAATATGGTCATCTCCCTCTATGCCGACAGCTGCGGCATCCCCCACATCATCACAAAGCTGAGCCACGTGGAAAATACCGCCATCGGCGACGCTATGAACCTGGGCAGTATGCTCTCCCCCCGCCAGCTTGCCGCCAACGACATTGTCCGCTATGTCCGGGCAATGGAAAATCAGACCGGCGCCGCCATCTCTGTCCACGCCATTGCCGACGGGCAGGTAGAAGCGGTAGAATTTTTGGTAGACGATACCACCGCCAAGCGGGGCACCCCCCTGAAAGAAATGAAATTAAAGCCCGATGTGCTTCTTGCCTCCATCACCCGTGGCAGCCGCACCAGCATCCCCAACGGCGACTCCTTTATCCAAACCGGAGACACCGTGGTGGTAGTTACCGGCAAGCGGGGTTCGCTGCACCAAATCAACGACATTTTTGCATAAGGTGAACTTATGAACTATAAGCTAATGGGGCGCTTTATCGCCCAAATTATCCTGATGGAGGCGGTTTTCCTCCTGCCTGCCCTGGGCATCAGCTTAGGACTCGGAGAATGGAACGCCGTTTACGGCTTTCTCCTCACCGTCGCCATCATTTTCGCCCTGGGCATTCCCACGGCGCTCCTCTGCCGGAAAACAAATACTCTCTTCGGTGTCCGGGAGGGTATGGTCTGCGTCAGTCTATCCTGGCTGGTAATGAGTCTTTTGGGCGCGCTGCCTTTCTACTTTTCCGGCGCAATCCCCAATTATATTGATGCCTTTTTTGAGACTGCCTCGGGCTTTTCCACCACCGGTGCATCCATTCTCTCCGATGTGGAAGCCCTCCCCAAGGGTATGCTCTACTGGCGCAGCTTCACCCACTGGGTAGGCGGTATGGGCGTGCTGGTGTTCGCTCTGGCTTTCTCCTCCGGCGAGCAAGGCGCAGGCTTTACCATGCACCTGCTGCGGGCAGAAAGCCCCGGCCCGGATGTAGGCAAGCTGGTTCCCAAAATGAAGCAGACCGCCAAAATCCTCTATATCCTCTACATCGTACTGACGGTGCTGGATATTATTTTCCTCCTTTTCGGCGGCCTTAGCTTGCTGGACGCTCTGTGTTTGTGCTTCGGCACAGCAGGCACAGGCGGCTTCGGTGTCCGTAACGACTCCTTTGCCAGCTACAGCCCCTATATCCAAGATGTTACCACCGTCTTTATGTTCCTCTTCGGTGTGAACTTCTCCTGCTATTTCCTGCTTTTGATGG
>JAZOVI010000113.1:0-8038 GCA_045658625.1 Faecousia sp. | reverse complement strand
TGGGGGCAGCGATGAAGATCACAGCTGCGATCATGATCACTGCCAGGAGCATTGCAAGAAAATTCTTCTTCATTTTGATTTTACCTCCATAAAATCATTTTTTAGCTCAATGGAGCTTAAAACACAGAACAATACGAGAGATTGGAAATTTGCAGGGGCGATCAGAGATCGCCCCTGCACTTAGACAAAAATGTGCTTACGGCTCAGGACCAAGCAGCTCCACAGAGTCTAAGTAGTAGATAGCAGCCGCATTACCAGCAGGATCGATGCGCAGCCGTGCCAGTGTGCCTTTCCAGTTGGCGTTGGCGGTGCAGTCAATATCAAGTGTATAGAAGCCATCCGTACCAGGGGTAACACTTGCATACTCAGGCTTATATACCATAGTCCCTGTGGTACTGTTATTGATAACAGTTACACCATTGGCAGCAAAATACAGCTTTAGTTTTCCGCTAACACTACCATCCACTTTGATGCGAATTCGCACCTTAGTCACGTTGGCAAGGTCAATATTAAGATTTTCACTAGACCAAAGAACAGGGCCTACGCTTCCATCGGTATTAAACTTAATTGTTCCGTTCTCCCATGCCTGGCCGGTTATACCACCGGCAGACCAACCTTCTGCCGCCTCGTCAAAATACCAACCGTGCTTAACTTCCGTGCCTGCAGGAAGTGCAGGAACATCCATAGAAGGAGTATCAGGGGTCGGAGTATCAGGTGTGGGAGTATCGGGGGTGGGTTCATCAGAGGAAGAATCATCTCCAATTAAAGTGAGCATCATTGGACGAAGTTTTTTCCAAAGGCGCTCTGCAATAACGCGCATACCTTCATCGCCAGGATGATTCAGCACACCGCTGGACACATTCTCAGACACAACACCTGCAGCAATCATAACATTTTTATAAGAGGTGGCGCGATATTTGCTATCGGTCAAATCGTTCATACTGACATACTCATAGCCGTATGCATCGACAGCAGCTTCAATTGCAGCCTCAACATCACCGCCGACCCATATGGTTGTGCCAACAAGAACCTTTGCGTCCCCGCCCTTATTAAAGTGATCAATAATTGCCTTGTAATGCTCTTTTGTAAAAAACTGTCCGCTATCGTAAGTGCCGTCCTCTTCCGGTTCAGCATTATTGATATTGGCACCGATTGTGCAGATAATGATGTCCGGATTGAAATTGACATATTCGGAGTAATCCTTGGTGATTTTGCTCCAGTCGTAGTAATATGCCTCAAACTGAGAAATGTTGACCCATTTCATATTGACGCTTTTATCAAGCTCCTTGGCCATAGCCAGCAATCTATGAACATAGTCGTTTTCCGCACAGGTTGCCGCCATGCCCCAATTTGCCAACCAACCCTTAGATGTACTGGGGTCATGCTGGGTAATGGAGTTACCAATAACCAGAATCTTCAGGCCTTCATCATATTCCGTCTTGTCCTCGCCAAGAAGCTCTACAGAGTCAATGAAGAACTTTCCTGTTGTGCTGGCAGGTGTGATTCTCAGTTGCTCCAATGTACCCGTCCAAGTTGCCAACTGAGAGCAATCAATATCAAATGTGTAGTAACCATCTGCACCGGGGGCAGCTTCCTCATAAGCTGCTTTGAATACCTTGTTATTATTCATAGTTTCGTTTGGTGCAGTCGTAAAATACAGCTTAAGCTTGCCGCTGGGAGTAGTCGTGCGAACGCGGATACGGATGACAGAAACCGTGCTCGTATCAATTTTCAAACCTGCAGCGGAGAATATCTTAGGATCGTTGGAGTCCGCATCATACATATACAGCACGCCATTGTTCCATTCCATATTCGTACTTCCGCTGGGCTGCCAGCCCTCAGCGTCACGGCCAAAGTACCAACCTTTGATGACATCCAATCCTGCAGGAAGTTCAGGAACCTTCATATCCTTTTCCAACGTGGGCCAACCGGCAGTTTCTTTGTCCTCGACACCGGTGCCTTCGTTGGCAGAAATGCTAATTCTGGAGGTTTCGGCATCCCAAATGACAGTATAGCCAACAGTTTCCAGAACATCCAACGGAATGTAATATTCTCCGTTAATTATCGCCGCGCCTGCAGAAACTGTTACATCAGCTCCATTCAGCGTCGCCTTCGCTTCATTGAAAGCGAGGGACAGATAATCCTTTTCATTGATATAGAGGAGCAACGCCTTTCCATCGATCCGATTGCACCAGGAAGCAGAAATATAGTTTGCCAGCTCTGCTGCCGGGAACATCACACGGCCATCTCTAACGTATACAGGTCTTGTAGTGAAAATTTGCTCATTTT
The DNA here is from genome assembly GCA_045658625.1 of Faecousia sp. GTDB lineage: Bacteria > Bacillota > Clostridia > Oscillospirales > Oscillospiraceae > Faecousia. The sequence continues at coordinate 5,749 of JAZOVI010000113.1, read as the reverse complement.
CGAACACTACTTCTGCTTCGCTATCAGAAGCACTCTGCAACAACTCAATGGAATCAATAGAGAACGAGCCAGGCTCTTCCATAGGATCAATCCGCAGTTGCTTAAGTGTGCCGACCCAAGCAGTCTTTGTAGAGGTATCAAACAAGTATTCTACATATTCATTGTTCGATCCCTTAAATTCCACAGAAAGGCACTTGGCCTGCGCCCAATTCGTACTCTTAGTTGTCGTAAAGTACACACGAAGCTTGGTGGCTACATTCACCGGGTCAACCTTAATTCGGACACGAATATATGGAACATCTCCAACAGAAATATTTATTAAATCCGAAGAGAGAATTTTAGGATCGGTGTCAATAGAAGTACCACTCATATTGCCATTTGCAAAAACGAGGTTCTCCACGCCACCTTCAACAACCCAGCCCTCTGTATTGCCGTCAGTATCGAAATACCAGCCGAGCTTTACATCCTCAGGAATCTCGCTTGTTGTTTCCTTAACATAAGTACGTTTTACGACTCTGTCCTGAATATACATTCTATTGATCCGCTCCAGCTGAGCTGCAGTAGGAACGGTATCTGTATGTGTTTTGTTGTCGCCAAAGACAGCGCGAATTGTATCCAAGTAACCAAATCCATTTAAATTGGACGGCATAACATAATGGCCTTCGCCGTACTCATTCCAGTTTCCGACCATAACCATTTTGCTTCCAAGACTGCTGCTATCCAGGGACGGCATAAAGGTATCCGCCACCCATTCAGCCAATTCTCTGAACTCGGAATTCGTCAAATAGCTACCTGAAGTGCGCTCCCATGCGGAATCATCACGACCCATGCAGATCGTGGGAACCATATCAATAATACCGGCACCGCTTTGGGCCAACATTTTGTCTTGCTGGGCAGAAACTGCAGGACCCCAGTTGTAGGCATACAGGCAGTCAATACCCGCATCCTTATATTCCTGGAGAACAGAAGTGGCTGTTTCTCCCGTAGTAAGCATAACAATGCAGCCATCAAAGCCAGCATCTATACAAGCCTGTCTCAAATAGTCCAGTTCTACTTTAATATTCTCGATAGAACCAAACTGCTCTTTCAGCTTCGAGAAGTTGTAGATACCCACTACCGGCTTGTTATCTACCAACATATACCGGCTATCCTTAAAGTATTGCTCAATCCAATAGGTAACTACATTCTCACGGAAATCTTTGGAGCCAGAGACTGGTGTGCCAGAGCCATTTTCCCAAGAGATCGCAAACTTCATAAGATGGCTGTATCTTGCATTGAAGAATGCCTCTTCCAGCGCATAAGCATTGCGAGGCTGCTTGATTGGCTCGTCAGTACTGTTAGGCGGGCGATACCAGCAGAAAAATTCAAAGTCAACAGAGTGTTCCAACATCCACTTGATTTCCCAATCAGCACACTCGGGACTCATCTCATCGTACATACCCAGCAAGGATTTTCGCTCATCCCAGTCGCTGATCCAGTCCCAACCGAAATGAGAGCCTTCCTTCCACAAGCTACAAGCTTGCATACCTACAATGAAGTCATCCTCTTCCGGTAAAACCGGCTCGGGTACGTAGTCTTCGTTGTTCTCAAAATAATCCTTTAACAAAATATCGTCCAAAAGGACTTCCCCTGTATCCGTTTCAAAGGTAAGCGTATCAAATGTGGTAAACGGAAGTGCAATATTTTCTGCCTTTAATTTGTGATTAAGGTAGACCAAAGCACCATCCTCTGTAACCTTTACCAATACGTGATACCATTGGTTTTCCAGCAAATCATACAGCTCTACAAACTTACCGGTGGAATTATAGTATCCAAACTTATTAGTACCATTGACTGCATATGTACCTACCCGGAAAGCATTGCCGTCATCATCGGATATATCCATAACAAAATTGGTTTGATTATCCTTAGGAATCAAGAATTGATACTCAAGCCATGCTTCTTTCCCTTTATACATTGCATCGATGGAAATAGCCGCGGAGTCAGAGAGCTTTAAGTTATAGACATCGGGCGATACGGAGCCGAACTTCTGAATAACATTTACCGTGCCCTTATTATTCCATGTCCAATCATCCGACAATGTAGTGGTAGAAACCAAGAACTTTTCATTGATGTACAGATCGGTATACACCCGCACCAAGCTCAGACCCATTGTTCCAACATTGGTTTCAGTCGTACGCAGATACATACGATTCACATAATCGCAATTTTCAACAAATCCAAAAACGGCATCCACTTTCTTGCCATTTACGCTTACGGTAAAGGTATCAGCAACCGTATCCATAATGACACGAATTCCTACAAGGCTTGTGTCACTGGGAACTGTACAGATCTTTGTATCTCCCGCCATAAGGGAACCCTGATTCATAGTGAAGCGGATCGCAGTCTTTTTACCTGCTTGCATCTCTACTACGGCACCATCCAGCGCACCGGTTGCATTTAATGTAAACTCCCAAACGATTGTTCCAGAGGCTGCATTGAACTCTCTCTGCAGAATGCCCTCGGCATACTCGCTGTTATCCACCATGTGGGCAATTTTAATACCTGCTGTGGACACATATTTCATCCCACCTGCCGGCAACTGCGCATCCCAACTGGAGGGAATATTATCGCTGTAAGTGTTCGGATACGGATTGGTAAAATCCTCCCAAACTAAATAATAACCAGATTCTTCCATCAAATCCCCGCAGATATCACACTTATTATCTTTAGGATTTGCATCAATACACTGATTCACAACCATATCGCAATAATCGCAGATATGCTGACCATCTGCAGCCTTATGCTCACCGTAAGTCTTATCGCATCCGCAGTCGCACTTGTGGTCTTTATTTTCGTCGGCGCAAGAACTGGCCGGTGCGAAACAAGCACACATAGAAACAACTATTGCAATGGCTATGATCATCATAAGCACTCTACGGCTATTGATCGATTTATGCTTCATAGATATTCCTCGCTTTCATATTATTCGTAACGGATGTATAACATCCGAAAACCGACAAGATTGGCTATCAATGTTTCCGTTTTGCTTTTTTTGTAAATATCACTCTATGCACAAAATATAGATTCTTCTATCTACAAATCTAATGAACTTTAGGCATCTTCATACTTAAATAACTGATGACGAAGGAACGGGATAGTAACTACACATACATTTTAGTCGACAAGGGGAATGACGGTAAATCATTGTTTTGTGCTATCCTTCTCGTTTTGTATTAATTATCCTATTGGACAGAAAAAATACACCTGTATTTGGTTAAAACCACCAAACTTTTGTAATAACCGCACAGCGAACATAGTTATTACCGTCTGCCGACAGCTAACAAAACGAATAGAACAAATAACCCTCTCCCATTGCCAACAAGTGACATAGGAGAGGTTTTGAACATCGACTTGGACGATACTACCGTCTTTTACAAATTACACCGCAGGCAATTTTCTTACCTGCGTTACCGGCAGGCTGAGTATGGAAGTCATCCGGATCACTGTGTATGACCACCGTCCGTCCGATAATATCTTTCACAGAGAACCGGTCAGATCTAACGGACAAATTAGTTTGACCCACTCTTTACGTGGATCATCGTGTCCGGATACGCACCTGTGGTTATGTATTCGTAATACTCGTTGGGCGAGAGTTTTGCCAGATCCCACTGGTATCTGTCATTGTTGTAGTAGTCCATCCAGTCATCAATGGAGCGTTCCGCATCTGCAAAGGTTTTCCACTTGGGAATTTCCTCTGCCAGTTCGTCCTTCATATGTCCATAGAAACTCTCCTGTGGCGCGTTATCCCAGCAGTTTCCTCGGCGAGACATAGACTGCCGCAGCCGGCTGTCTCTCACAAGATTGATAAACTTAATGCTTGTGTAATGTGCTCCCTGGTCGCTGTGAATGATCGTCTCTTCATTTAGAGAGATGCTGTGTTTTTCTATCAGTTGTTCCACCGTTTTCAGTACAAAATATACCTCAAGGGATTCGCTTAGAACATAAGATAACACCTGCTTTGTAAACGCATCTAGAATCGTTGACAGATAGCAATAGGAGTCGTTAAACGGAATGTATGTAATATCTGTCAGCAAAACCATTCTCGGTCCGTGCTTCTCAAACTCTCGGTTCACCAAATTAGGTGCAACATTATTTGTTCGTATTGCCCTTGCCATCCGGCGGTAGGGATTCGCTTTCCTTATCGGACAATACAGCCCGTACTTCCGCATCAGTCGTCGGATCTTCTTCACATTCATTAGGATGCCTGTATGCAGCAGCCGCATATGGATACCGCGTACACCCTTATCATAACCTCTGTAACGATAAGCAGTGAGAATCCTCTCAAAATCGGCTCTATCCTGTTCTTCACGCATCTGTCTTGCTGTCTCAGATTTCTTCCAACTGTAGTAACCGGAGCGAGACACACCTGCAATCTCACATAATTCCTGCACGGTAAGCACATCTTCTGCCTGTAATGTGCTTTGAATAATATCATATTTACTCCTCGGACCGGCCATAACTACTTCTCCGGTTTGTAAGAGCCGTCCTGCTGCATCCGTTTGGCAGCTTCCTTATGTGACATTTTCTCAAGGTCTGCGGCTTTGAATTGCTTCTTGGTCGTTCGCATCCACTTTCGCGGTTTCAAGCGAATACCTTCCGGTGAATTGCCTTGCTTTCGGATCCGCTTGGTTGTGTTGTGTACCCGTTCCCTGCCAAGGATCCTTGGATCATAACCAAGCTTCCTAAAGGCATCCGTCCCGGATAGGCCTTGCAAACTCAGCTCCCAAAATGCCCGTTGAAATTCCTGCGTATAGGTGATTCTGTCCCGCGATACCTTCCATGTATAGGGATTCTCTTTGAGAATCTCTACTTCCTCTGGTGTAAATAGTTTCTTAGTGCTCGTTGCAGCACCTCCATCTGTTCAGTCTACTATAACACAGATGGGTATCCTTGCCTACCTTTGACCTATGGGTCAAACTTTTTTGTCCACAAACCGGGGTATTGGGTCATCTTTTCGTGTCCACTTTTCGGGGTACATTTTACTATTTTGTAAATAAAAATCTGGGTCAAACCAGTTTTGCGATGGTTTTTGTAAGCGCAAAATTTGGAGAAGAGAGAAAGGTTCAAATGCATTTTTGACCGCATAAAACGGATGTTTCCACAACAAATGCCCATTGTCGCTGTGTTAATAATTCGAACTATTTGGAAGGTAAACAAAAGAAAAGTTCCGATTTCAATAAGAAATCGGAACTTATGGGGTGGGTAATGGGACTCATCAATCAAGGTAGCCCCCTGTTGCGGTGCCCAGCGAATGTCCTTGGTCTTTCGACCTTCGTCCCTCGCTGACCGCGGCCACTCGCTCCGCTCCCTTTATCTGCCACTGGCAGCGGTCGCATCGCTCCCCAGTGTTTGCACTGGTGGCAGCAACAGTTCACTGAACTGTTGCATTTTAGGTTTTCGAATCCCGCCTTTCTAAAGAAAAAAGCAGAAGAAGCAAATGCTTCCTCTGCTTTTTTGGTCGGAGTGTCGGGATTCGAACCCGAGGCCTCTTGGACCCGAACCAAGCGCGATACCAAGCTTCGCCACACCCCGATAGCCATGACATTATAATGAAAAAACTTTCTGTTGTCAAGTGCTATGCCGTTATTTCTGCGTTTGTGAATCATTTAATGTTATTGGACGTAGAATTTACAGGGGGTGTTCATATGGGCTATACGATCCAATATTCACAGGTACCCAAAAGGAAAAAGTCGGGGTTATTTTGCGG
>JAZOVI010000112.1:0-3626 GCA_045658625.1 Faecousia sp. | reverse complement strand
AAAACCCGACCATATGCTAAATTATATTTGTCGCAACAAGGGGATAAACATTTTTTCAGGGAGAAGTATTATGGATAATTTAACAACTTTACTAATCGCAGACACTGGAGAAGATTTTTGCGTCAGCCTTTCCGCACAGCTTGGCCGCAGCGGAATGTGGCGTGTAGTAGGCACAGCATCCGACGGTGAGCGAGCCATTGCCCTCATTAAGGAGCGAAAACCCCAAATATTAGTACTGGATTTGATGCTTCCAAAGCAGGACGGTCTCTCCGTACTGAAAGCCATCTCTGCTATGGAAAATAAGCCCCTGGTCCTTGCCACCTCCGGCTTTATTACCGATTACGTAGCCAGCGCCGCCGCTAATTTGGGCGTACGATATCTGATGCTGAAGCCCTGCGATATGACTGCACTGGTGGAACGGCTGGAGGAGCTTCGTGGTGGGCCTGCCCAGCAGCCAAACCTGCCCCAAACGGAAAAAGGCAGCATTGAAGCGCTGGTAACTTCCATCATTCACGAAATCGGCGTCCCTGCCCACATCAAGGGCTACCAGTACCTGCGGGAGGCCATCATCATCGCGGTAAACGATATGGACGTAATCAACGCCATCACGAAAGTCCTCTACCCCCAAGTGGCCAAGACCTTCCAAACCACCCCCTCTCGCGTAGAGCGCGCCATCCGCCACGCCATCGAGGTAGCTTGGGACAGGGGCGACCTGGACACCCTCCAGCGCTTTTTTGGATATACGGTCAGTAACACCAAAGGCAAACCCACCAATAGTGAGTTCATCGCCCTCATCGCCGACAAGCTTCAACTTCAGCTCAAAAACAACAAGGTCGCCAATTTCTAATAGATACTTGTAGGGGGCGGCGTCCTCGACGCCCCAAAGAGCCTCCCTTGTGTAAAGGGAGGTGGCGCGGCAAAGCCGCGACGGAGGGATTGTCAAAACCTGCCGAATTGTCAACCCCTCAGTCAGCCTGTTCGGCTGACAGCTCTGCCGAGCCCGCGCCCCTTTTGTCTGCTTTGCAGACATTTTCCCCGTTAGCGGGGAAATCCACCCCTTACACAGGGGAGCCTTTTCCCCGCCAAACCCGGGTAAATTCCCATTTCCCCCATTGACACTCCCTCTCTTTTTCCCTATAATAAAGGAAATCACGAAAGGAGAATTTCTATGGAAAACAATGAACTGGAACTGAACGAGGAAGAAGTTTCCATCGTTACCTTTACCGACGAAAACGGTGAGGACTGCAACTTTGAATACCTGGATTGCATCGAATACGAGGGCAAGGAATATATCGTTCTGACCCCCGCAGAAGAGGATGCCGCTGAAATCGTCATTTTAGAGATCGAGCCTGTAGACGAGGAAAACGAAAACTATATCAGCGTAGAAGACGAAGCCACTCTGGACGCTGTATACCGCATCTTCCAGGACCGCTTCAAGGACATCTACACCTTCGGAGACTAAGAAAAAAGCCGCCCATCGGGCGGCTTTTTTTAGTACTCAATCTGCGCAATGACAGCTTTCAGCTTGTCGGCGCTTAATTTCAGCTTTTCATTTTCTTCCGGGGTCAGCTTGTTGAGAATCCGGCCGCGGACACCCTTGCGATCTACCAGGTGCAAGGTAGAAATGCAAACATCGTCAATGCCATACTCGCCGTGCATCATTGTAGAAACGGTCATCGCCGTACCGGCATCGGCAAAGATCGCCTTGCAGATGTGGCAGACGGACATTGCCACCGCATAGAAGGTAGCACCTTTATTCTCAATAATCTTACCGCCGGATTTCTTGACGAACTCCTCTACCTGGGCGTAATCTCCATCCCAATGAATCCGATCCTTGTCGGGAGAGCTTTCCTTGTAGGCATCAATGTGGTTATTGGCAATGTGTACCAAAGACCAGGGCACAAAGGAACTGTCGCCGTGCTCGCCGTAAACATGGGCGTGGACATTCTTGGGACTGATATGGAAGCGGCGAGCCAGCTCGGACTGGAGGCGGCTAGTATCCAAAATCGTACCGCTGCCCATAATCTGCCGCTCAGGCAGACCGGATATCTTGGTAAATACATAGGTCAGAACGTCAACAGGGTTAGAAACGATGACATACACCGCCTCCGGCGCAACAGGCACCACATTCTTCGTTACCTCTTTGAGGATATTCACATTGGTTTGCGCAAGGTCCAAACGGCTCATACCGGGCTTCCGCGCCATACCGCAGGTAATCACCACAATATCGGAACCGGCGGCATCTGCATACTCACCGGGACGAACAATAGCCGGAGAAACAAAAGGCGCTCCCTGATATACGTCCAGGGCTTCACCGATAGCTTTCTTCTGATTAATATCCACCAAAACGATCTCCGAAGCCACACCCTGCACCATAAGGTCGTTAGCGACTGTTGCGCCAACGCTGCCTGCGCCGATTACAGTAATTTTGCTCATAAGAAGATCCCCCTCATTTCGTTCTAATTATACCGATATTATTATATCGTTTCTATCTGATTTGTCAACTCTCTTTTCGTTAATTTTGTAAATATTTCCATCTTAAACAAATATAACCTTTTTCTTATAATAACCATTGTGGATAATTGACATTTGGGGCAGCGCGTGCTAACATAAAAGAAATATTATACTTTTAGAAGGTGGTTCTTATGCCTGAAATGTTCAGCCACCGGGAGATCATCTACACCATCTACAAAGAGCAGAGCTTCTCCCGAGCGGCGCAAAAGTTATTTATTGCCCAGCCTTCCCTCAGCTTGCTGGTCAAGAAGCTGGAAAATCAGCTGGGTGTCCCCCTGTTTGACCGCAGCTGCAAGCCTATCCGCCTGACAGAGGCAGGCAGAGAATACATCCGGGCTGTGGAAAGCATCCGGGAAACCGAGGCGGATTTTATGAACTATCTCCAATCCGTCCGGGCATTGGAAGCCGGTGTTTTGGGCATCGGCAGCAACCAGCTTCTCTCCTCTCTGGTTCTTCCAAAGTATATTGCTGACTTTAACCGGAAATATCCCAACATCCGGTTATCTTTAATGGATGCCAACTCCACCACGCTGCAAAATGAGATTACCTTAGGGCAACTGGATATGGTTATTGACAATCACATTCTGCCGGAGGACCAATTTGATCAGGAGCAGCTTGCCACCGAGCATCTTCTCCTGGCAGTGCCTGCCGCTTTCCCGGAAAATGAAGCGTTAATTTCTTTCCGACTAACTTATGAGGACATTCTTCAGCAGCGCCATATCCACATTACGAAAACACCGCCCTTGGAAGAGCTGAAGAACGTACCGTTCATTTTGATGAACCGGGACAATGATACCCGAAAGGTTACCGACAAGATTTTCCAGGAGGCATCCTTCTCACCCACCGTACTTTTCGAGCTGGATCGGCTGACTACCCTTTACTCCTATGTGGAGTTAGGCGCAGCCGCCTCTATTGTCAGCGACACCCTGGTACGAAATGTCCATACCGCTGCTCCGGACCATATTTATTTCTATCCCCTCAACTCTAAATATGCCCACCGTGGCATTTATGTTTCCTATAAGAAGAACAAATTTCGTTCCCCGGCAATGGAGGCTTTTGCAGACAGTCTCAAGGCCCTAAAATAAGAAAACGCCCCGGTTTGTGATTTATCA
>JAZOVI010000111.1:0-8736 GCA_045658625.1 Faecousia sp. | reverse complement strand
CCGCAACACCCCCCCGGCATTCCCTGCCGGTCACTTTTTCTTATTTCTTTTTCAGTTTATCCAGAAGCTTTGCAAAAATAGCCGGCTTTTCAAAAGACATGGAGGAGCGCTTGGAGAAGCCCTCGGAACGCCGGGAAACATTCTCCGACCGCTTCGCAAAAACCTTAGGCAGTTTAGCGAAAATACCACTTAAGTTGCCCAGCCGGGCAGACAGAGGCTCCGGCTTATAGGCTGCCATTTCCTCTTTAATAATGGCAGACAGCTGGGCGGGCGCCTTCTCCAGCACCTCCCGAAGCCAGACTTCCATATCTCTGCCGGAGTCCCTGCGCATCGCCCAAAGGAAGGTCTGCAAGCCTTTCCGGTCTCTGTAAATCATTCTTGCCAGCGTTTTATCTGTCCGGCAGGCAAGGATCAGAACTTTCAGAATCACCTCACCGGCTTCTAGGGCGCTCTTATCCTGCACCTTCCATTTCATCTGTTCCCATGCATTCTCAGGCATAGGGGGTGTGCATTTTTCCTTAGCGGTGGGATAAAGCCCTTCAGAGATAAACGAGCCGCTTCTGAGCACATCGCTGCACATCTGGCACAGCACAGCCCGCGCCAGAGATTGCTCCTCCCAATCCAGCAAACGATCGTCAATATACCCACTCAGGCGGCTATGGTCGCCTCCTCTTTGCATAAGGGTGGCCATTTCCTTGAGCACAGGGGCTGCTTTTCCCTCCCGAATGGCATCGGTCATCCGGACAATATCAAAAACAGCCGCGTATTGCCGGCTCTCTGCCAGATAGGGATTTTCCGCAGCATAGCGTTTCAGGACTTTAGGGCCATCCACCCGGAGAGTAACATCAAACACATCTTCCGTTCTGCTGACAACCGCAGGCTCGACCACACTTTCCCGGATTTGCACAGCCAAGGCTTCGCAAACCGGCATCAGCTCTGTTTTCAGGAGAGTTTCCACTTCAAACCAGCGGTAAATATCCGTGGTCTCCACATCGGCAGCATACAGCACTTCCACATATTCGCCCAGTATCCCCTCGGTCTTTTCACCGGGTATACGGGTAAGGATAGCCACCAACTCCCGGGTCTTTTCCAAAGTCTCCACACCGGCAAGGAGGCCAATATACTCCCTCTGCAGCGGGCTTTCGTTCCAGGGTCCAAAGGCGAGAATTTGCACCAGTTCCCGGCAGAAGCCCGGCTCGGCGCACATAAGGGGCATAAGAAGATGCTCTTCCTTCTCATAATCCGCAGTCAACAGCTCCATAAGCTTACCCACGATTTGCGCCTGATAATCTTTGTTTTCTTGCGCCATCTGGCTGTCAATCTGAGAAATCAGTACGGCAGTCAGTTCATCGCAGGCAGGCAGAAGTTCAAAAATCTCCGTATAGAAACGCTCCTTCTGTCCCTGTGTCAGCACGCTGTAATTGTTTTGGACAAATGCCAGGATTTTCCCCTGCACATTTTCTGTGCGGATAGCAAGCATCAGCTTATCAAAGATGGCTTCCCGGATTTCCTCGGTCTCCTGGGCAAAGCCCTGACCAAAAAAGTCCAGTATCTGGGTCTGCAGGAAACCGCCGTAGAACACCCGGCAAAGGTCACCCGTGATTTTTGCCCGGGTCTGGCCATCTTCATTTTCATAATTAGCCTGCAGGAACGCAAACAGCTTATCCCGCATCACATCGGTGTGGATCATCTCCAGCACCACATTCATAATGAGGCTCTTCAGCCCAGGCATCTCCCCGGGATACAGCCGGGCAAGCCGGGTAAACACATTTCTGGGGATGGCAATATGATTTTCGGCATATCGGTTCAGGAATCTATAGGCATTGCGCCGCAGCTCCTCGCCCAAAGCATCCCGATATTTTTCATAGCTTGCCAGGAAAGAAGCAATATCCTCATCCTCCGGCAAAATCTTTTCCTGGTCAAACCGTCCGTTTGTACCGCCAAACAGGAACACCAGGTCAGACAACGTCTTCATAGTCAGATTCAGCTCCGGCAGCGCCCCAGTGGCCTGCTCCAGGAAGAGGAAGAACTCATCCCGGGTTTTGGTGTCTCCCAGCAGAGAGTAGAAGAAATTTACCGGCGCTTTGTCAATGACGTCCTGACTGGGCATACCCATTACCACATCCGCATTGAAATCCACGAAGATACCCTTGCTGAGGGAAGTCTCCGGGAAACGCTCGGAAATGCACTTGACCTTAATGTGGCTATACTGGGTAGGCTCCGACACATAAGTAACAAAAGAAATATTTTTCCGCAGCTGTGGCGGGATAACAGATGCGATTCCGCTGACAAACCGCAGCGCCTGCTCCGAAATCTCGTGCTCTTCATAGGGCAGCCGGAAATATACGGTCTTTCCCTTTGCGCACACAACGGAAAGCAAACCAAACAGGAAGCCCTTCAGCACTCCTGCATCATACTGCCGCAGCAGCGCTTTGGGATTTTCCGCTTTTACAGGCACATAGGCTTTCTCCGGATACCGGTCGTCAGCCTTTTGCTTTACAACATCCACTCCGCCGGTCTTAAACATCCGGGGATTGAGGAGCGCTTTGTCTTTTTCCAGGAAGATTTTCTGCTGATCCTCTTCTGAGAGAATCAAGCTGTGGCAAAGATACCCGCTGCGCTCACCGGTATAATCTTTCGGGAAGTAAGAAACGCAGCTTTGCACCAACGCGCCGGAACGCAGGCAGCCCTGGCTGTATACCAAAGGCATAGTGTCTGTGCGTACCGCCTCGGCGTCTCGCTTACCCAATTTGTTTTCATATACCGCAGACAGTTCCTTTTGGACAAACTCCTGTGTCAAACCTTCCGACTGGGCAAAGGTATCAAACCCATCCATTTGGTTATACAGGCTTCCTAAAGCTGGAACGCGGGAATAAAAATGTTGCTTTGCCATCTTTTTTCCTCCTTGCGCCGAGGGCGTCGGACACCGACTTCCCTTCAGCTGATTATTTGTGCTTTTCCTTACTCCGCATTCAGGAACATCAGTTCCTGCACACTGGTAACACCCTTAAGGACCAGTGATCGGCAGGACTCCCACAGGGTATTCATACCATTTTCAGCCGCCAATTTACGCAGAACGTCCAGGTTTCGCTCTGACATAATGGCTGTCTTCATAGACTCGTTGACATACATAACCTCGTGGACTGCAATTCGGCCCTTATAGCCGGTGTTATTGCAGAAGCGGCAGCCCTGAGGCCGGGCAATGGTAATATTATCGTCGGTAACACCCAAAATTTCCATTTCCTTGGGATTTGCGCGACCCTTCTTCTTGCAAGCCGGGCACAGCCGCTTGACAAGACGCTGGGCAATAACACCAACCAGAGCGTCCGCAACCAGGTAGTTGTCAACGCCCATATCCTGCAGACGAAGGATGGCGCCGGGGGCGTCGTTGGTGTGGAGGGTACTGAACACAATATGGCCGGTAATTGCGGAACGGACAGCGATTTCCGCCGTCTCCTCGTCGCGGATCTCACCGATCATAATCACGTCCGGGTCCTGACGGAGAATGGAACGCAGCGCCGCCGCAAAGGTCATATTGGCCTTGGCATTTACCTGGGTCTGGTTAATGCCCGCCATGGTAAATTCAACCGGGTCTTCAACGGTAACGATGTTGACCTTGGGATCATTGACTTCTTTCAAGAAAGAGTAAAGGGTGGTGGACTTACCACAGCCCGTAGGACCGGTCAGCAGGATAATGCCATGGGGACGAGCCAGCATTTTGTCAATAATGGCATTTTCTTCTTCCGTAAAGCCCAGGTCTGCCCGGGTAAAGTGGAAAGAGGTTTTATCCAGCACACGGATAACGAACTTTTCGCCAAAAACCGTAGGCAATGTGGATACACGGAAGTCGTATTCCTTATCGCCGATATTCATATTGATACGGCCGTCCTGAGGCACACGGCGCTCCGCAATGTTCAGTCCCGCAATAATCTTCAGTCGGGCGCAAATGGCAGAATAGGCCTCAATGGGGAACTCTGCCCGGTCCTCCAGGTCGCCGTCAATACGGTAACGAACACGGACCACTTTTTCAAAAGGCTCAATGTGGATATCACTGGCCCGATAAGGAATGGCTTCCCGGATGACCGAATCAACCAGACGAACGGCGGGGTTATTGATAACATCGCCTTCGGCGGCCGCGGCCGGATTCATATTCTGCAGGGCATTTACCTGCTGTTCTTCCTTTTCCGTATTCAGGTCGCTGAGGGCGGCAGAAGTGGAAACCACCGCAGAAACAGACTCCACATACCGGTCAATCTGCACAGTCGGCACCAAAATATAGTCGCAGTTGCAGCACAGCTGTACAGAGATTGCAGAAAGGGAATGGCAGTTCAGGGGCTTGCCGGAAGCCACCAAAAGAGTTCCCTTCTTGTCGTAACCGATGGGAACGATCTTGTGCTTCTTCATAAAGTCGAAGGTGAACAGATCAAACAGTTCCTTATCAATTTCCAGCATATCAATTTCAATGCCGGGCATACAGTAGTACTCTGCCAACGCCTCCAGCTCTTCATTTTCCGTGATAATCTCTTTGGTGAGCAGATAATCCCGAATGTTTATGTTCAAGCGCTGGGCATCCTCCAAAAAGGTATCGGCGTCCTTGCGCTTGACAATCTTTTTATGGATATAAAGCTGTAACAGCTCAGAATTGATATTCATAAGTATCTACCTCTTATACATTCAGTCCTGTCATAATGGACAGCATAGGCGAATAGACCGCCAGGAATAGCGCAATAATTACCACGCCCATAATCAGCAGCATTGCCGGCTGCAGTTTGTTGGCCAGCGATGTAACCGACGCTTCCACCTGATCGTCAAAGAATTTGCAGGAACGGGTCAAAACCTCATCCAGCGCATTTGTTTTTTCACCGATAGTAATCATTTGAATCATCATCGGCGGGAACAGCTTATACTTGTCAAAGGCCTCTGTCAGCATCATACCGCTGCGAACCTCATCTGCGGCGATGCGGAAACGCTCCGTCAAATACCGGTTGCCGATAACGATTTCCGTAGCATACATCGACTCGTTCAGATCCAAACCACTTGTCAAAAGCAGAGCCAGGGCTCTTGCAAAACGGGAAGTGATGGTGTTAATTTGAATGGTCTTGACAATAGGCAGCTGCAGCTTCAGTGTATCAAACGTATACTTACCCTTTTCCGTCCGCAGGTAAAGCATAATAATCAAGGCTATAAACAGTCCACCCATTAACAGCGTCTGCCACCACTGCACCAGGAAATCCGACGCATCGTACACCAGCTTTGTAAAACCGGTGATCTCTACATTCAGCTGCGCCAGGGTGTCCCGGAATGTGGGAATAACCACCGTCAGCATCAGGATTACAATACCCACCGTCATGCCCATCAGCATCAGCGGGTAAGACATTGCGCTTTTTACCTTCCGGCGCATCTCTGTTTCCGTTTCGTAGTACTCTGCCAGAGAGGTCAGCACCACCTCCAGGTGTCCGCTGATCTCACCGACCTTAACCATACTGCGGAAAAAGTCAGGGAAAACAGATTTGTATTTCTCCATGGCTTCCGACAGAAGCATACCGCCCTCTACATCCTCATAGAGGACGCCGATCACTTCCTTGAAATACTTGGTATAAGGCTGATTTTTCAGAATATCCAAGCAATCCAGGATGGGAATGTGGGTATTGAGCATAATGGCATATTGCCGGCAGAAAGTGGTCAGCTCGCCGATTTTAACGGTGGCCTGAAAGCTGAAAAAGGAGGTAACATCACCGCTGGTATAAGGCTTTGCCGTAACAAGGAACAGATTTTGCTTCGCCAGCTGTTCTGCCAGGTCATCCACATCCTTTGCGATAAAAACGCCCTTCACTTTATGCTTTTGGAGGTCAACCGCCATATATTTATACTTTTGCACAGAGAATCCTTCTCCCTTCCCAATATACCAAACTATCTAAGTAACAGACCCAAATACCAAGAAATCACACTGTCTCCAAAAAACAAAGCAATCAGTGTTCCCGCCACAAGGTACGGGCCAAAGGGGTATTCCTTCCGTTTTTCTGCGTTTGTCATCCGATTTGTAATCACCATAACCACAGCACCGGTTACAGATGCCGCCAAAACCGCAAACAGTAGTTTCTGCCAACCCAACAGAAGACCTGCGGCCGCGGCATATTTCACATCGCCGAAGCCCAATCCCTCTTGCTTCAGAGCGGCAATGGCGCCGTAGTAAAGACCCAGGAAAACCACGCCGCCCACAACCATACCGATGAGCCGGTCCTGCCAGGACGCGCCGCTCGGGGTGAACATTCCCACGATGCCGCCCAGCGCCACCAACAGGGTAAAACGGTTGTAAATGAGCATATGCTCCAGGTCAATAAAGAAAATGCAAATCAGCGCCGAGCAAGCCACCGCCACCGCGCAGGCATACACCGGGCTGCTTTCCCAAAACATCCCCGCCGCCATCAGCCAAAAAACCGCATTTACTATCTCCACGATCATATACCGGGGAGAAATCCGGGTCTTACACTTGCGGCACTTGCCGCCCAAAAGCAAATAAGACAGCACCGGGATATTATCATACCATTTGAGGCTATAGCTACACTTGGTGCAATGGGAGCCGGGCTTACTGAGATTCATTTCGTTCGGCAGGCGATAAATCACCACATTGAGGAAACTGCCCACGCACAGACCCAGTATTCCTGCCAAAATATATACGCAAAGCATAGTAAATTCCTGGGATGTCATAGCTTCCTCCCCTATCTGTTTTAGAAATTATTCAGCTTGCCAAACTGCTTCATTTGGAAGCTGCCGAACAGCTCCAGTTCCCGCAGATCTTTCTCTGCGGCAGCCTGGCGGTTGCCGGAAAACACCGGAACAAAGGTTACGCCGTTTTCCTTTGCCTCTTCGTTGATTTTGTCGAACAGGAAATTGTATTCCGGAGCGATGTTCATATAAACCGTATCAATATCGCCCTGGGCAAGAATCGTAGGATTGCTCTGTAGCAGATTCAGCGTCCATTTCAGAATAATCCGGAAATTCTCGTAAATGAAGCCCTGGGGCTCTGTAGGCGTTTCCCGCAGCCGGAGCTTAGATGCTTTTTTCGCAGTTTTTCTGCCGCCGGAAGCGAGAACCTCTTCCCCATCCAGCGCGCCGGTGCTCTCGCTGCTCAAGCCGGTAACAGACTTTACCTTTGCCTTATCCCGGGCAGTCCGCACCATAAGTTCTGCGCTGCTGTGGTCAAAGAGCAGTTCCTCGGAAACCAGCTTGGCATCACTGAGCATTGCGTCGCCAAAGGGCAGCCGATATGTACCAACCACACGACCCTTATTTACAAAAGCAAACCGGCAGGCATTCTCCTGCACATCCAGCACAAGGCCTGTGCCGTTTCTCAGCTTGGTGTTAAAGGCCATCGCGCCGCAGGCCATAGCATTTGCCGCAAAGGAGACAATCTGCAAACTTACCTGATTGGCGTTGCACAGATCCTGCAATTTATCCAAAACATCCTTCCGTACGCCCACAAGGCCGAAGGTAGCAAACTGCTTGGTCTGAGACATAGGGAACCAGCGGTAATGCAGATCCCGCTTATTCTTGTAAATTGCGCCGATACCTACCTCAACCGCATTTTCCATAGCCTTTTTGCCGATGGTAGGTACATTGACGGTGTCCATCAGGAAAAGATGGTCCGGCAGTATAATCGCCGCCTTAGGCGCTGCCATTGCCCGGCTTTTTTGCTGATAGCTTTTCAGTCCCTGATCCAGCTTCTGGCAAAAATCCTCACCGAAAGGACGACCCTTATAGTTTACCTCTAACTGAAGCTGTCTTCTGTTCATATTTTCCGCGTAAAAACGAATAACCTCCCCGTCTGTATCGACGCTGATCACCGTATTTACGCCTGCATCAAACATTGCCAATTCTAACTCATCCTTTCTTCCAGCTCGTAATTGTGCCGTCTGCACCAACTGTAATTGTCAGTACAGTATTATCAACTTTATTTCCCGCTTCATCTATCTTAATAATTTCAAAACCCGTTAGCTCACCGCCTGTGGTTATTCCCGTTCCAAGATACCCTTTATATTCAACGGGCTCACTCGGTGCCTCTAACCACATCTCCACAATCTGCTCGAAAATGATATTCTCTTTCATCTGCCGCTCTGCCTGCACCTTGTTTTCATACTGCAGCAGCGCTGCGGAAAGCACAATGGTGGTAACCGCCATACAAACCGCTGTCATTAGGATCGCCAGCTCAATGGCCGCACCCTTCCGGTCGGATAACATCTTCTTAATCATCACGATGCACCTCCCTCAGGGAAAGTAAACCTTTCAATCTCTTCCCCGCCGCGCATTGCTACAAAGGTAAAACCTGTTACTTCGCTGTCTTTTACAAGCTGCGTTATGGTAATTGTACAACCTTCCGTTATCAATACAAACTTACTGTTGACAGTAATTGGCAGCGGTGCGCTAAGGAAATCCCCTTCCACTTCATCCGGAGATGCATAATTTCCGTTGCTCTTCTTCAAACACAAGAAAAAAAGTTCAGATAAGGAATGTTCGCGCATCTCCTCAAGCACAGGGTTAAGAAACTCTTTCCCTTGATTATCCCTTGCAAACCGGAAACATTCAATAGCGTTTTCCGCGGCATTTTTTACCTCTATGGATGCCATGGATTTACTCTCCACGCCAATGGACATCACAATCAGCGAAAGGGTAAAGGCGCTGATTATTACAATAATCGCGAGGGCGACCACGACCTCTGCAACGGTAACGCCTTTACGG
>JAZOVI010000110.1:0-6044 GCA_045658625.1 Faecousia sp. | reverse complement strand
GAATCGAACCCATGTTACCGCCGTGAAAGGGCGGTGTCTTAACCGCTTGACCAACGGGCCTGGTAGCGGCGACCTGACTTGAACAGGTGACAGACCGGGTATGAACCGGGTACTCTACCAACTGAGTTACGCCGCCATATTCGCGCTGCTTGAAACAGCTTTCTTATTATATGCAGAAGTTAGTGATTTGTCAAGAGAAAATGTAGGTATTTTTTCCTATTTTTTTGGAAAGCATTTATTTATGTCATTTCGGAGGTGTTTATACTTGAAAATTCTTAAAAGCATACTGCTGTTTCTCTTGGGCGGGGCGGGATATGTTGCCATTGAACTTTTATGGCGGGGCTGGAGCCATATCACGATGTTTTTTGCGGGAGGAACTTGCTTTTTGCTGTTAGGCGGCCTGGAAAACGCAAAACCCCGGCTGCCGTTACCCTTGCGGGCCCTAACGGGAGCCGGGATTATTACCATGGTGGAACTGCTCTTTGGGCTGCTGTTTAACCGGGGTTACAGCGTCTGGGATTACCGGAATATGCCCGGTAATTTTCACGGACAGATTTGCCTGCCCTTTTTCCTGGTGTGGATTCCCATCAGCTTAGGTGGGATGCTGATTTACCGAATGTCCAATAGACTCTTTACTCGATGGCGTCCATCGCAGAGGTAAGCTGCCGGGCAATGGCGCGCATCCGCACGGGATCGACCTTGACCACTTCCCGGTCATAGGTCATAAGGCCGTTGATTTCGTCTTCTACGTCGGAAACCTGGGTGAGGATTGCGCCGCACAGTCCCTTGGGAATACCCGCGACAATCCGCTCCCGGTAAAGCTCATTCAGGGAAGCCTGAAACTCCTCGGCGGATTTGCAGGTTTTGTAGCCGTAAGCCTTTTCTGGGTTGAAAATATGCCCCTCTACGGCGTAGCAGTGGCCGCCAAACTCGCTGAGTACCAAAGGTTTTTTAGAGGCTTTTAACTGACCCCAAGGACCAAAATAGATGTGTCGGCTGTCGATATCCGTCTCTTTCCGGCGGAACCAGCCGGAGGTGGAGTCAATAAACCGGGTGTCATCCAAGTCCCGAAGGTAGTGATAGACATTGTCGCTGTCGAATTGACCCCAGCCTTCGTTGAAGATGGTCCAGTAGACGATGCAGGGGTGATTTTTTAACTGCCGGACGGTGGCTTCCATACCGGCTAAAAATGCCTTCCGGGATTCGGGGTTTTTGTGGAATTTCCGGTCATTGCTCTTTTGCTTGCCAATGGTGGGCAGGATGGTATCTCGGATGTAGGAATAGTCGCTGTTGTTGACCATATCCTGGAAAACAAGCATTCCCAGCTTATCGCAGGCATAATAGAAGATTTCCGGTTCAATCTTAATATGCTTACGCAGGGTGTTAAAGCCCATATCCTTCATAGTAACAATATCCCGGGCAAAGCAGGTGGGGTCGGCGGGGGTGAAAATACCGTCGCTCCAGTAGCCCTGATCCAAAAGACCGTGGAAGAAATAGGGCTTGCCGTTGAGGCACAGACGGGGGATACCGCCAATGACCTTGGTTTCCAGGGTGCGCAGGGCAAAGTAGCTTTCTACCCGGTCGGTATCGGTCTCCACCGAAAACTCATAGAGATAGGGATCTTCCGGAGACCAAAGCCGGGGATTTTCAGGCGCAATTACTGCCACGCCCCGGTCCAAAGGATGAATTTCCGAGCCGTCGGGGGTTTTGACGGTAATGACACCATGGCTGGCGTTTTCTACAGTGATACGGACGGAAGCGCCCTCGCAGCGGATATCCAGCCCGGTGATATAGTCTTTCGGTACGCTTTCCATCCACACGGACTGCCAAATACCGGAAACGGGGGTGTACCACATACCGCCCCGGGAGAGGGATTGCTTGCCGTAGGGGAGGGTTGGGTCATCCAGGTTATCCTGCACACGGATTACCAGCTCGTTTTCTTCTTCTTCCAGATAATCGGTGATATCGGCATAAAAGGCCTCATAGCCGCCAACGTGGCTGCAGACCTTTCTATGGTTTACATAAATAACTGCGATTTGATCGGCTGCGCCAATGTGCAGCAATACCCGGTCTTTTCGGAAGCCTTCCGGGAGAGAGAAACGGGTGTGGTAAAACAGATATCTGCCCGGGCGGATTTCAATGTCTAAGCCGGAGAGAAGACTCTCGGGGCAGAAGGGAACGAGGATAGTTTTATCGTAGCTCTCCGGCAGGTGAGCGGACTTGCGGACGCAGAAATCCCAAGTGCCGTTCAGGTTCAGAAAGCTATTGCGGCGCATCTGGGGACGGGGGTAGATATTCCAGGGAGTACGACTGCTTTCCTTCAGCGCCTGACCCTCAGTGGTATATAATTTTTCTAACATAGGGGGTCTCCTTCTTGAAGATTCGTATATATGATTATGCTATCAGCAGACGGGGAAAAAGTCAATCTTTCTTTCCCGTTGCCTTTGGGAAAAATCTGGTGTATAATGAACGCAAAAAAGAAAGGTAGCGCCATTATGAAACGGACTTTATTCATTTTACTGGCTGCGGTATGTGCTTTGTTGTGCCTGGTGCTGGTCTTTTTCGGACAGACAGAGGAAACACCGAAAACGACAATGCCGGAAACCACTGCACCGGAGACCACCGTGCCGGAAACCACTGTGCCGAAAGAGACGGAGCCGCCTCACTCGGAGCTGTATATTCCCGGTCTTGTAGTAGAAGATGTGATCCGTTACTTTAATGAGGTGGCGCTGGATGCAGAGTTTTCAGACGGGGGAGACCCCAGCAGATTGCAGAAGTGGGATATTCCTATCTATTATTTGATTGACGGTGCATATACCGAGAAGGATATGCAGGTACTGACTACCTTTGTGGCTTGGCTCAATACCATTGAGGGATTTCCCGGTATGCAGGAGGCTCGGGATCTAGGTCAGGCAAATATGAGAATCTATTTCCGTAATCGGAAGGGACTTGAGAGCCTAATGGGAGATCATTTTTCCGGTATGGATGGCGCAGTTACCTTCTGGTATCAGGAAGATGCCATCTATGATGCTAAGATCTGCTACAGAACGGATATCGGGCAGACTGTGCGAAACTCTGTGATTTTAGAGGAAATCTATAACGGTCTCGGACCGGTCCAGGATACCACGCTACGGGAAGACAGCATCATATATTCCGGCTATTCCACGCCCCAAGAATTGACGGAGATCGACGAGCTTATACTAAGGCTTCTCTACCATCCCAAGATGATCTGTGGTATGGATGCCGTGCAATGTGAAACGATCATTCGGGAGTTGTATTATTGAATATAAAAAGGACTGCTTTTGCAGTCCTTTTTTATTTAGCTGTCTAAAATGTCCTGCAGCTGCGCTACCGCGTCGTCGTAGTTATCAAAGTTGACCACATAATCGCAGAGAGCGGCGTTTTGCTCCTCATAATCAATGGCGGAAAGGCGGTTGACCTTGTCCTCAATGGAAGAGTTTTTCCGGAGAATGCTGGCCATCAAGGCTTTCTTTTCTCGCTTGATATAGATGGCGGTTACGTTTTTGTGATAGGTTTTCAGAGACATTGCGCCACAGATGTCCATTGTGGTCATAACCCGCTTGCCCCGGGCGAGAATGCGCTCAATATCGCCCCGCTTGGAGCCGTAGCCATGTCCGGCATACATGGTAGATTGGAGCATTTCTCCGCTGTCACACATATTCCGGAAATCCTCCAGGGATACATAGTTATACCACTGGTTTTCTTCTACGGCGGTGGGGTCTTTGGTGGTGTAGCTGACCAGCTTTTCAAAATCCGGGTTATTCGCCAGGAAACGGGTGGCAATTTTGGATTTTCCGCTGCAGGATGGGCCTACCAGCACAACAACATCCGGGTCCTCCGGAGCGGCGGCGTGGGGAATAGCGGAGTGGCTTTCTGCAATGACCTCTACCAGTTTCAAAAATTCGTCGTAATTATTGACCGCCAGCATACCGGTAGCCTCCTGGTTCCAGGGACGGCGCATCAGAATGGGGTGCTTGGCTTTGGAGTTGAGGATGTTGTGCAGGGCATCGTCAAAGAGAATATCGGTTTGAATATTGTCCTTTCTTGCGCCCATATAAATGTGGTCTGCGGGGATTTCGGGGAATTCCTCCATAATCCGCTGGGCTCGGATGCCCATAAACTGGGGCGGTACGGCGGTACAGACGTAAACATCGGTCATTTGGCTCAGTTTTTGTACAAATTCCTTTGCCCCCTCATAGACTGGCTGGGTACGGTAAAATTCCGGGTCGCTGAAGTAGGGGTAGATGGAATCCGCCCGGGTGTTCTGCTTACCCCAGTGTTCCTTTTCATAGATCGTCATGGGGGGATCGAATTTGTATTTCTCATTTGCCAGACGGATGGCATAGGACGTGCATTCCATCAAAAGATCGTCAATGTCCAGGGTAACGGACAATCTGTATTTTTTGTTCATTGTGTATTCTCGCTTTCTTCAAAGTATTTGCGCAGGGGGAATCTGTCTGTAAAACAGAACAGCTTGTTGTAAAGGTTTTGGAAGATACGGATGATATAGCCGTAGAGGAAGGCGCAGGCTACTGTACCGATGCCGATGCCTTGGATCGAGCCAAAAAACAAAAGGCTTAAAATTATGGAAATTGCCAGGCTGCAGCAATCGTAGACAGTTTTTACGGTGTGGACGGGTTTATGCAGTTTGGCAGACAACTCTTTGACAAACATTTCATAGGCTTCGGGGGGTAGATAAGTGGAAAATAGCAATGCGATGGCGGCGCAGCAACAAAATGCGCCCAGTATGTAGATGGGGATCTGCAGAGGCAGTATTTTCGGAAGCAGGGAGGTAAGGTGCATAGCGCCGTCCAGCATAAAGCCGTAAAATACTGCGGCAACAAAGGAAAGAAAATAGGGAAATTTGACTTTCCGTAGCAGAAGCATCATCGTAAGAAGCACCACTGCCTGCAGGGTGTACTCTGCCACACCAAAGGTGAAAAAGGGGAGCACCTGGGATATTTTCAGGTGCAAAAGATAAGCCGGCGCTACCACCATAGAAATACCGAGACCGCCGTATGCTGTCAGCGCTGTGCCGAGAGCCAGGAGGGCAAGACCCAGGAAATAGGCGATTTCTGTATAGAAAACAGGCTTCTTCATAAATATCCTCCCAGAGAGAAAAAACAGCTTTGCGTGTTTGATACAGAAACACGCAAAGCTGTATGTGGAGTTATTATACAGGAAAATCTAAAAAAATCAAGTGTTTTTTGAAATCTATTGCGATTTTGTACAAAAACGGGAGAGAAATGGCTTGATTTTTTATGCGAGATATGGTAACATATCGGGGCAAAAATAGTCGAAATGTCAGGTATAAGCGCATAATAAGGTTGCGAGTCTCTACAAGCCACCCTAAATGGTTGTCTACCGGTCAATGAAACCAGTAGGCAGCTTTTGCTTTTTGGCTACCTACGGAAAAGAGGAAAATATGGAGTTGGAATGTAAGATGCAGGAAGCAGCATATAATGAAAATGTGAATGACAGCAAGACTGTGGAAATGCCCCAGAAAGATACTGCCCAGGAGCGGGAGTTCTGGCTGTCCGTGAAATACTCTGACGAGCATCGTGAGTCGGAACGTTGATTTTTAGAAGGAGAGTGCCAAAATGGAGTTAGTGTTGCAAGAAATGGAATTAGGATTGCGTGAAGTTACCTATATGTCCATTCTTGTGCGAATTGCTGTTGCTTTTCTCATAGGCGGAATTTTGGGCTGGGAGCGGGAATTGAAAAACCGCGCTGCCGGTTTGCGTACATATATGTTGGTGTGTGTAGGCGCATGTATGATTATGCTGACCAACCAGTATATGTATCAGGTGTTTCATGTGGGCGATCCGGTGCGTATGGGCGCGCAGGTTGTCAGCGGTATTGGTTTCTTGGGCGCAGGAACTATTGTGGTTACCCGCCGCAATCAGATCAAGGGTTTGACAACGGCGGCCGGTCTTTGGACAGCGGCATCTGCCGGCTTGGCGCTGGGCATCGGTTTTTATGAGGCGGCCATTGTAGGCGCGCTGCTGATGATTATCATCCTG
>JAZOVI010000109.1:0-10297 GCA_045658625.1 Faecousia sp. | reverse complement strand
ACGCTGGTAGGAAAGCAAGAAGGAATGTATCACAAGACTTGAAAATAAGGGTGATTATTATGAAATATAGCTACTATCCCGGTTGCACACTGAAGAATAAAGCAAAGGATTTGGACTGCTATGCAAGAGCGTCTGCCGAAGCTTTGGGCTTTACTTTGGAAGAGCTGGAAACCTGGCAGTGTTGCGGCGCTGTGTATCCTCTGGGTACGGACGAGATTGGCAGCAAGCTGCCCAGTGTTCGCGCCTTGGATGCAGCAAAACAAAAGGGTCAGGACTTGGTGGCGGTATGTTCGGCCTGCTATCACGTTCTCAAGCGTGTCAACGACGATATGAAGAATGTACCTGATGTCCAGTCCCGGGCAAATAACTATATGGCTTTGGAAACACCTTACAAGGGGGAGACCCAGGTGCTGCATTTCCTGGAAGTTCTCCGTGATCGGGTGGGTTTTGATACCCTCAAGGAAAAGGTGGTTAATCCCCTGACCGGGCAGAAGATCGGCGCTTACTACGGTTGCCTGTTGCTGCGGCCCAATAATGTTCTTGGTTTTGACGATCCGGAAAACCCCACCATTTTAGAGGACTTTATCCGGGCTTTGGGCGCAGAGCCGGTGATTTACCCCTACCGCAATGAGTGCTGCGGCGGCTACATAAGCATTAAGGATAAGGAAAAGGCGGATGAGCTGTGCCATAAAATTGCAAAGAGCGCCAAAGATGTGCAGGCTGACTGCCTGGTAACGGCTTGCCCCCTGTGTAAGTATAATTTAAATCGGGTAGATGAATTGCCTGTGGTCTATTTTACAGAGCTTCTGGCAGAAGCCCTGGGTGTAAAGGAGGATGCGGAATGAATTTGTGCGAAGAGATCCGCCTGATCAGCGGTGTAAACCCCTTAAAGTGTATGAAGTGCGGCAAATGCTCCGCTTCCTGCCCTTCCTACAACGAAATGGATATTAAGCCCCATCAGTTTGTAAGCTACGTGCAGGCGGGGGATATTGAGGCGTTGATGGCTTCTAAATCCATCGAAAAGTGCTTGGGCTGCTTTGCTTGTATCGAGCGCTGCCCCAGAGGCGTACAGCCCGGAAAGCTTTTGGATGCAGCCCGGCAGGTGCTGATTCGTCAAAAAGGCGTATCTATGCTGAGCCCCGACGAAATTCCCGAGCTTTTGGACGAGGAAACACCCCAGCAGCTTCTAATGGCTGCATTTAGAAAGTATCGGAGGTAAGACGATGCAAAGAATTGGTGTATTTGTCTGTCATTGTGGCAGTAATATTGCCGCAACGGTAGATGTAGAAAAAGTTGCCCAGCTGGCGCTGCAGGAACAGGGCGTTGTCCACGCAGAGGACTATCCCTATATGTGCTCAGAGGCCGGTCAGTCCCGGATTGCGGCAGCCATCCGTGAAAAAGCTCTTACCGGTATCGTGGTTTGCTCCTGCTCTCCCAGAATGCACGAGGCAACCTTCCGCAAGTGCGCGGAAACTGCCGGCATTAACCCCTATATGGTGGAGATCGCCAATATCCGTGAGCATTGCTCCTGGATTCACAAGGATATGACCGAAGCCACAGAAAAGGCTGTCATTTTGATGCGTGCCGCTGTGGCAAAGGTTCATCTCAATGCTCCCCTGCAGGCTGGTGAAAGCGCTGTTACCAAGCGTGCGCTGGTCATCGGCGGCGGTATTGCTGGTATCCAGACCGCTATCGACATTGCCGACGCAGGCTACAAGGTAGACATCGTGGAAAAGACTCCCTCCATTGGCGGCCGTATGAGCCAGCTGGATAAGACTTTCCCCACGCTGGACTGCTCTGCCTGTATCCTGACCCCCAAGATGGTGGAAGCCGCTTCCCACGAAAATATCACCATCCATACATATTCCGAGGTGGAAAAGGTTGCCGGTTTTGTGGGCAATTTCACCGTGGATATCCGGAAAAAGGCACGCTTTGTGGATATTACCAAATGTACCGGTTGCGGCGTTTGCCAGGAAAAGTGCCCCTCTAAAAAGACTCACAACGAGTTTAACCGGGGCTTAAATACCCGCAGTGCCATTTATACGCCCTTTGCCCAGGCTATCCCCAATGTGCCTGTAATCGACACCACTGCTTGTACCAAGTTTAAGACCGGCAAGTGCGGCGTCTGCCAGAAGGTCTGCCAGGCTGGTGCGATTGACTATACCCAGCAGGACGAGATCATTACCGAAAAGTACGGCGCAATCGTGGTTGCCACCGGTTTTGATACCATTAAACTGGATAAGTACGGCGAGTATGCCTACGGCCAGAGCAAGGACGTCATTACATCTTTGGAGCTGGAGCGTGTGATGAACGCCGCCGGTCCTACAAAGGGCCATTTGGAGCGCCTGTCCGATGGTAAGCACCCCAAGGAGATCGTATTTATCCAGTGCGTAGGCAGCCGCTGCAGCGATGACCGCGGTAAGCCCTACTGCTCCAAGATCTGCTGTATGTACACCGCTAAGCACGCGATGCTCATCCGGGATAAGTACCCCGATGTGAATGTAACGGTGTTCTATATCGACGTCCGTACCCCCGGTAAGAACTTTGATGAGTTCTACCGTCGTGCGGTGGAAGAATACGGCGTTAATTACATTAAGGGTCAGGTAGGTAAGGTTCTGCCCCAGGCAGACGGCAGTTTGCTTGTCCAGGGTGTTGATCTGCTGGATCAGAAGCAAATTCTCAAGAAAGCGGATATGGTGGTTTTGGCTACCGCCATCGAGCCTAACCCCGATGTGCGGAAGATCGCCACAATGCTCACTGCTTCTATTGATACCAATAATTTCCTCACGGAGGCCCACCCCAAGCTCCGTCCTGTGGAGTCTCCCACAGCCGGTGTATTCCTGTCCGGTGTATGCCAGGGCCCCAAGGACATTCCTGAGACCGTTGCCCAGGCAGGCGCAGCAGCCGTCAAGGTTATTGGCCTGCTGGCAAAGGATAAGCTCAAGACCAACCCCTGCACCGCTCAGGCTGACGAACTGATGTGTAACGGCTGTAGCCAATGCGCCAATGTCTGCCCCTACGGCGCAATTTCCTACGAAACAAAGCTCATTAACGACCATGGTATCCGTGAGGATCGCCGTATCGCAGTGGTCAATTCCGCTCTGTGTCAGGGCTGCGGTGCTTGTACCGTAACCTGTCCTTCCGGCGCAATGGACCTCAAGGGCTTCTCTAACAGACAATTAACAGCGGAGGTGGATGCAATATGTCGGTAAATAAGGAAGATTTCCGCCCCGTGATCGTGGCGTTCTGCTGCAACTGGTGCAGCTACGCAGGCGCAGACCTGGCCGGCTCCAGCCGCCTTGCCTATCCTGCAGATGTAAAGATCATCCGGGTGCCTTGCTCCTGCCGGGTCAACCCTATGTTCATCCTCCGTGCCTTTGAAAAGGGCGCAGACGGCGTGATTCTCTGTGGCTGCCACCCCGGCGACTGCCACTACTCTACCGGCAACTACTATGCCCGCCGCCGTATGACTATGCTCTTTAGCATGCTGGACTTTATCGGCGTGGAAAATGGCCGCACCCGCGTAGAGTGGGTCTCTGCTGCTGAGGGTGTCAAGTTCTCCGAGACCATGAACAGCTTTGTAGAAAAAATCCGTTTTCTTGGGCCGAATGTAAGATTGGGGGATATAAGATGCAAGAACTGATTTTACGAGCCAAAGAATTGCTCCATAGCGGCGAAGTGGCCCGTGTGCTGGGCTGGCGCAAGGGTGAGCACGTATATGATCCCGAGCCTGCTTTCTTTACAGGCATAGAAGAACTGAATAACTTTGTTTATAACGGCTTCTGCGGCGCAAACCTGAGTAAATATATGATCGAGGCTTCTAAGCTGGAGGGAAAAACTCTGGTATTCTTGAAGCCCTGCGATACTTATAGCTTCAATCAGCTGCTGGCAGAACACCGCATTGACCGGGAAAAGGCCTATATCATCGGTGTGGGCTGCAAGGGTAAGCTGAAAATTGAAAATATCAGCGCCGATGGCATTTTGGATGTGGAGGGCGCCGGTTATCCCGATTGCAGCGAGGAGCTCACAGTCAAGACCCTTTACGGCGATGTAAAGGTAGCCTATAAGGATGCAATGCTGGAGCGCTGCCACGTCTGCAAGGGCAAGGATCATATGATTTTCGATGAAAAGATCGGCGAGTCTGCCGATACGCTGGATGCGGATCGCTTTGCAGAAGTAGAGCGAATCGAAGCGATGTCTCCGGAAGAAAAGTTTGCTTATTTCCAGGAAGAGCTTTCTAAGTGCATCCGCTGCAATGCCTGCCGGAATGTATGTCCTGCTTGCTCCTGCCGTAAGTGTGTGTTCGACAGCACCAAGTTCGACTCTGCGCAGAAGGCTAATGCCACCTCTTTTGAAGAAAAGATGTTCCATATTATTCGGGCATTCCACGTGGCAGGCCGCTGCACCGATTGCGGTGAATGCAGTCGTGTATGCCCCCAGGGCATCCCCCTGCATCTGTTCAACCGAAAATTCATTAAGGACATCAACGCCCTGTACGGTGAGTACCAGGCTGGCGTGGATGTGGATGCCAAGAGCCCGCTGGTGAGCTTTACATTTGACGATGCAGAGCCCAGCATTGTGGCAGAAAGGGGTTAAGATATGTATAAGATCAAAAAAACCGACCTTTCTCGGCTCTATGCTGCCATTGCCCAGAGCCAGACCCTGTACCTGCCGGTAAAGAGTGCAGGAAAGACCAATTTTGCTGTGTGGAATGAGAATGTCCAGCCGGATATTGATACTTTGAAAACTGTCAAGTCTCCCAAGGATGCATTCTTCCCCCAGTGTGAGAACCTTTACACCGTTACCCGGGAAGAGGGCAAGATGAAGCTGACCGCTGAAGCGCTGGAAAGTGAGAATTTCGTGGTATTTGGCATCCGGGCCTGTGATGTACGGGCGCTTGCTGTGCTGGATAAGGTGTTCCTTTCTGAGCCTGTGGATAGCTACTATGCCGCCCGTCGGGAGCACGGTGTGATCGTAAGTCTTGCTTGCAATCGCCCGGAGGTTTCCTGCTTCTGCTCTGCATTCGGTATCGATTGCGCCCAGCCTGAGGGCGATGTAGCCACTTGGATTTCCGGGGAGTACCTGTACTGGCAGCCCCAGACCGCCAAGGGCGAAGCACTGACTGCCACTCTTTCCGACCTGCTGGAAGCAGGGGAGGAGGAAGCGGTAGAAGAAGCAAAGACAAATATCCGCACTATTTGCGACAAGCTTCCCTTGAAGGATCTTTCTTTAGAAAAGTGGGGCGCAGCCGCTGCCCACGATAACTTTGACTCTCCTCTGTGGGAGCGGCTTTATAAGGGTTGTCTTGCCTGCGGTACTTGCACCTTTGTCTGCCCCACCTGCCAGTGCTACGACATTAAGGACTACAATACCGGTAGTGGCGTACAGCGCTATCGCTGCTGGGATAGCTGTATGTATAGCGATTTCACTATGATGGCTCACGGCAATAACCGTACCAGCCAGATGCAGCGCTTCCGCCAGCGGTTTATGCACAAGCTGGCCTATTTCCCCGCAAACAACGACGGGATGTTCTCCTGCGTAGGCTGCGGCCGTTGCGTGGATAAATGCCCCAGCCATTTGAATATTGTTAAGGTCATCAAGGCCTTCGGAAAGGAGGAAAACTGATGCACGAATGTACCTGTAATCCCGGCTTTATGCGGGATACCCTCATTCCTATGGTGGGTATTATCACCGATATTCGGACAGAAACCCCCGATGTAAAGACTTTCCGGGTCAATGCCCCCGGTGGCGGCAAGCTTTTTGAGCACCTGCCCGGTCAGTGCGCTATGGTTTGCGTACCCGGTGTGGGTGAGGCGATGTTCTCCATCACTTCTTCTCCTACCAACAAAGAGTATCAGGAATTTTCCATTAAGCGCTGCGGCGTTTTGACGGAACACCTGCACAGTATGCAGGTAGGCGATGAAATTATGGTCCGTGGCCCTTACGGCAACAATTTCCCTGTGGAAACCGAGCTGAAAGGCAAGAACCTCTTGTTCATCGCCGGTGGTATCGCTATTGCCCCTCTGCGTAGTGTAATTAACTATGTGCTGGACAATCGGGAAAATTACGGTGAAATCGACATTCTCTACGGCTCCCGCAGTATGGACGATCTTGTTCAGCGGAAGGAGATCGAGGAGGTTTGGTCCAAAGTTCCCGGTGTTAATGTGCATTTGACCATTGACCGTGAGCAGGAGGGCTGGGATGGCCACGTAGGCTTCGTTCCCTCTTACCTCAAGGAGCTGGCTTTCGATACCAATCGGACAGCGCTACTGTGCGGTCCTCCTATTATGATCAAGTTCTGCCTGCAGGGCCTGCGGGAAATGGGCTTTGCAAACGAGCAGGTTTATACCACCTTGGAACTTCGGATGAAGTGTGGCGTGGGCAAGTGCGGACGGTGCAACATCGGCACAAAGTATGTCTGTAAGGACGGCCCTGTGTTCCGATTCGATGAAATTGATGAACTCCCCAACGAGTATTAAGGAGACACAATATATGGAAAATATGGTAAATGTCTATTTTTACGGCAAGCGCTACCAGGTGCCTGGGGAGCTTACCATTATGACGGCTATGGAATATGCAGGCTACACCCTGACCCGGGGCTGCGGATGCCGCCACGGCTTCTGCGGCGCTTGCGCCACCATCTACCGCATTAAGGGCAGCAATGAGCTGAAAACCTGCCTGGCTTGCCAGACTCAGGTGCAGGAGGGTATGTATGTTGCGTCCATTCCCTTCTTCCCCACAGATAAGCGTACTTACTCTATGGAGGAGATTAAGGCTGACCAGAGAGTGATGATGGAGCTGTATCCCGAGATTTACGCCTGTATCGGCTGTAATGCTTGCACCAAGGCCTGTACCCAGAGCCTGAATGTTATGCAGTACATTGCTTATGCCCAGCGGGGCGAGCTGGAAAAGTGCGCCGAGGAGTCCTTTGACTGTGTTGGCTGCGGTTGCTGCTCTGTCCGTTGCCCGGCAGGTATCTCCCATCCGATGGTGGGTCTGCTTGCTCGCCGCCTCACCGGCAAGTACATTGCTCCCAAGAGCGAGCATCTGTATAATCGTGTAGCAGAGATCAACTCCGGCGCTCACGATGACCTGATCGAGGCCATTATGCAAAAGCCCATCAGCGAAATGCAAGAGCTTTACAACCACCGGGATATTGAGAAGTAAGGAGGGGTTAGAATGTTTACAGAAACTATGCTGGAATCCATTAAAAAAGTGGAAGCCACCCGTGCAGAGCGTATGGGTACAGAACCCCGCCGTATGACCGCGGAGGAAAAGAGCGAACTGCTGAAAGCCTACCACCCTGACTACCGGGCAGAGGGCTTTAAGGAAATCAAGATCGGCCCCAACAAGGGCGAAAAAGCCCCTGTGGAGCTGGCAGACCTGCTGCATAGCAACAGCCGCCTCTTGAATGTGGATATTGATCTGACTAAGATTGATTATGACGTAGATGTGCTGGTCATCGGTGGCGGCGGCGCAGGCGCTGCTGCAGCTATCGAGGCTCACGAAGCCGGTGCAAATGTTATGGTGGTTACCAAGCTTCGTATCGGTGATGCCAATACAATGATGGCTGAGGGCGGTATCCAGGCAGCTGACAAGGAGAATGACTCTCCTGCCCAGCACTATTTGGATGCTTTTGGTGGCGGCCACTTTGCTGCCCGTCCCGAATTGCTGCGCAGACTGGTTATGGAAGCTCCCGATGCCATCCGCTGGCTGAACGAATTGGGCGTTATGTTCGATAAGGACGAGGACGGCCGGATGGTTACTACCCACGGTGGCGGTACTTCCCGGAAGCGTATGCACGCCTGTAAGGACTATTCCGGCGCGGAAATTATGCGTACCGTACGGGATGAGGTCATTAACCGTAAGATCCCCGTAGTGGAGTTTACCTCTGCTGTGGAGCTTCTCAAAGACGAGAAGGGTCAGGTAGCCGGCGCAGTGCTTCTGAATATGGAAACCGGCGATTATATGGTAGCTAAGGCTAAGACCGTGATTATTGCCACCGGCGGGGCAGGCAGACTGCACTACCAGAATTTCCCCACATCTAACCACTACGGCGCTACTGCTGACGGCCTGATTTTGGGCTACCGGGCAGGCGCACCGCTGCTGTATCAGGATACCATTCAGTATCACCCCACCGGTGTTGCTTACCCCAGCCAGATTTTTGGCGCGCTGGTAACTGAAAAGGTACGCTCCCTGGGTGCTATGTTGGTCAACAAAGATGGTGAGGCTTATGCGCATCCTTTGGAAACAAGAGATGTTTCAGCATCTGCAATTATTCGTGAATGTGCGGATGGCAAGGGCGTAGATACCCCCCTGGGCAGTGGCGTATGGCTGGATACCCCGATGATTGAGATGCTCCACGGTGAAGGCACCATTGAGAAGAGAATTCCTGCAATGTTCCGTATGTACTTAAACTACGGCATTGATATGAGAAAACTCCCTATTCTGGTATATCCCACTCTCCACTACCAGAACGGTGGCTTGGAGATCGGTGGCGAGGGCTTTACCAAGGCCATCCCCAACCTGCTGGTAGCCGGTGAGGCTGTTGGCGGTATTCACGGCCGTAACCGACTGATGGGTAACTCCTTGCTGGACATTATCGTCTTTGGCCGCAACGCCGGTAAGGCTGCCGCTGCAAAGGCAAAGGAAGTGGAGCTGGGTACTCCCAACTTAAATCACATTTATGACTATGCCCAGATGCTGAAGGAGGCTTCTTGCGCTGAGGAAGGCGTATCTCCGCTGCTTCTGCCCAAATACGCCCGTCACGAGCGCTAATCGGAGGCGAGGATAAATGGAGTGGCTTAAAAACTACTGGGAGAGCATTGCAAGTAGTGAACTGTTTGTGATCTTCGTGATTTTGGCAGTTGGCTATGCCATCGGCCGGATCACAGTCTGTGGACTAAATTTGGGCTCTGCCGGTGTATTGCTGGTGGCTCTGGTTTTCGGTCATTTTGGCGTTACTGTTCCGGATATTGTAGGTGATATTGGCCTTATCCTGTTTGTTACAGCGGTAGGTCTGATCGCAGGCCCCAATTTCTTCCGAAATTTTAAGATCAATGCCAAGTCTTATATTTTGCTTGGTGTGATCATCATTTTGGCAGGTGCGCTGACTTGCGTAGCCGGTGTGGTGCTCCTGGGTGTTCCCTCAGACGTGGGCGCAGGCTTACTTGCCGGCGCGCTGACCAGTACGCCCGGCCTGGGCGCAGCCAAGGAGGCTGTGGCAACCCCCGGCAACGCCTCTGCAGGCTATAGTATTGCCTATATCTTTGGCGTTGTGGGCGTAGTTCTGTTTGTACAGGTCGTTCCCAAGCTGCTGAAAGTGGATATGGAAGCAGAGCGGGCAAAATTCACCGCCGCTGCCGGTGTGAAGCTGAAAACAGAAGAAAAAAAGCTGATGGAGCTGGACAGTATGGGCTTCTGCGCCCTGGCAATCACCATCGTTCTGGGCATTTGCCTTGCCAAGCTGAAAATCGGCAATTTCTCTCTGGGTACTTCCGGCGGCCCGCTGATCTTTGGCTTGATCTTAGGTCATTTCGGCAAGGTTGGCCCGATCAGCCTGAAGGTGAAAAAGACCGTTTTGGAAGCTGTTCGGGAACTGGGTCTTGTGCTGTTCCTGTTGGGTGCCGGCGTAGAAGGCGGCGCAGGCTTCTTGCAGTGCCTGGCGGATAACGGTGGTATCAAGCTGTTCCTTATTGGCGCTGTGGTTACCATCGTGCCGATGATGGTTGGCTATGTATTTGCCAGAAAAGTTCTCAAGCTGGACATTCTGAACACCCTGGGCTCTATTTGCGGTGGTATGACAAGTACCCCTGCGCTGGGTAGCTTGATCCGGGTAGCGGGAACAGACGATGTGGCATCTTCTTATGCCGCAACTTACCCCTTCGCTCTCGTATGCGTGGTGCTGGCTTGTCAGCTCATTGGAATGATCCCGCTGTAATTAGGAGGAAACAAAATGCGTGAAATTAACGTATCTGCCATTACAGATGTGGTAGAAAAGCTGTGTATCGAGGCAAATACCCATTTGCCCGGCGATGTGAAATGCGCTATTGAAACTTGTCGAAAAAATGAGGATAGCGCTTTTGCACAAAGTGTCTTAGATAAGATTATTGAAAATTACCAGATTGCAGACGCAGAAAATGTGCCTATCTGCCAAGATACCGGTATGGCTTGTGTATTCCTGGAGATCGGTCAGGATGTCCACCTTGTTGGAGGCGACCTCCGGGAAGCGGTAGACGAAGGTGTTCGCCGGGGCTATGCCAATGGCTATCTCCGCAAGAGCGTGGTGGCTGACCCC
>JAZOVI010000108.1:0-11066 GCA_045658625.1 Faecousia sp. | reverse complement strand
AATGGTTATTACAACACCAAGAACATAGGAAATCGTATCCAACTGCGGCATAAACCAAACCGTATTGACCTGAATTTGGTCCATCACAAAGACCAACAGCCACTGGCCTGCAAACAAACCGATAAACACACCCATACCGGTAAGCAGGAGGTTTTCCTTAAACACATAGGCTGCCGACTCGAAGGCGCGGAAGCCCAAGACCTTGATGGTGGCAATCTCCCGGATGCGCTCTGTGATATTAATGTTTGTAAGGTTATACATAACAATAATTGCCAGTGCGCCGGAGAAGATAATTACCACAACCACGATCAAATTCATAGCATCCAGCATTTTAGAAGTTCTGTCGGCCACATCCTGGGTAATGGAGACATTGATAACCTCATCCAATTCGCTGACCTTTGCGCCGGTCTCGTGGACATCCACACTCTCCGGCACATTGATATAGGCCATCTGATATGCCGGGCAGTAGCCCCACTGACTCTCAAGAGTATCCGGTGTAACAACCACAAAATTACGAACGTGATTGAGATAAATGCCTGCAACCTTTACGTTCAGCACCTGCATATCGGAATCCCGGAGGGTAACCGTATCACCAACCTGAATGCCCATCTTCTCCGCAGTGCCTATGGACAAATAGACTTCCCCGGTGCCGGGCATTGTCAGGGGCTGGCCGTCCTGAGTAAAGTGCATATACTCTGACAGAGATGCATCAGAAACAATCATAGAAAGTTCGCTGGCTTTGCCGCCAAAATCAATATCTACAGATGTCTGATAGAAGAAATGGACATTTTCAGCATCCTCCTTCAGGGCATCCTTAAAGGCAAGCTGCTCCTCCTGGGTTTGACCTTCGGAGAAATAAACTTCCATATCGTACACAGAAACCTGGTTATACTGAACCGGAATGGTATTTACAATGGAATCGCGAATACCGAAGCCGGTGAGCAGCAATGCGGTGCAACCACCGATACCCATCAGCATCATAAGAAGTCGCTGATAATAACGGAACACATTACGCAGCATTACCTTATTCAGGAAGCTGAAATGCTTCCAGAAAGGCAGGTACTCCAGGAAAATCTTTTTGCCGCTGGTGGGCGCTTTGGGACGGATCAGCTCTGCAGGTACTTCCTTGAGTGTCTTATGACAGCAGTACCAAGTTACAACCAGCATCGCCGCTACATACACCAGTACAACCGCAAAACAAAGGGGAATATCCAGCCGCAGCAGAACATTGGGGGTAATATTCAGGAGTATGCCGTAAACCTTCCACAAAATCACAGGGAACAGTACGCTTCCAAACAGAACACCAAATCCGCAGCCAAACACCGATGCGGAACCGGCATAGAGCATATACTTGCCGACCACATGGGCCTCGCTATACCCCAGCGCCTTAAATGTGCCAATCTGGGTCCGTTCCTCTTCTACCATTCGGGTCATGGTGGTAATACATACCAGGGCCGCAACCAACAGGAAGAATGCGGGGAACACGCGGGAAATACCGGCTACGATATCCGCGTTGCTGCTGAGCGACAGATAACCTACATTGGTATTTCGATCGAGAATAAATACCTCCGGATCAGTCATCTTGGCAATTTTCCGTTCGGCCTCTGCAAGCTCGGCAGCCGCATCGTCCAACTTCTCCTTTGCCTCTGCAAGCTCGGTCTCAGCCTCCAGCTGAGCCTCACGGTAATCGATCCAGCCCTTTTCCAGCTCCGCTTTGCCCTCAGCAAGCGCCTTCTCGCCCTCTGCTGCCTCTTTGCGCTTTTCATTGAGTTCCTTTTGGGCAGATTCCAGTTCCTTTTCGCCGTCTCTTAACTTTTTCTCGGCATCAGCAAACTGCTTGTCTGCCTCTTTCCGACCCTTCTCCACTTCCTCAAAACCGTCCGCAATCTGCTTCTTCGCATCGGTCAGGGTTTTCTTGGTCTCAAGCAGTTCATCCCGCTGGGCAAGCAAAGGATTATATTGGGCCTTGAGATCTGCAAGCTGGGCAGAATACTGGCTCTGCATAGGAAGCAATTCCTGCTTCTGGGCCTCATAATCGGCAATCTGCTTCTGCAGGGAAGCTAGCTCAGCCTCCAGCTCGGCAATCTCCTTGGGATCTGTTTCACGTTTGATCCGCAGCTCTACAGACTGAGCCTGCATTTTTGCCAGGGTAATACCCAGCTCCAACTGCTCAAGACCATCCGCAATTTGCTTAAGACCCGCCTCCAGCTGCGCAATACCATCCTCCAACAACGGCAAGCCATCATTGATCTGCTTGAGTCCGTCGTTTACCTTAAGGAGGTTTTCTTCTACAAGCTTTTGATTGGCAATAAGTTCTGTCAGATTGGACTCCAGCATGTCATAGGTCTCTGCCTTTTTATCTTCCAGTTCAGGCCAACCTTTGCGGATTTCCTCCCGAAGCTTATCAATCTGCTTCTGACCGTCCTCAATCTGTTTCAGGCCGTCGCTCAGGAGCTTTTCATTGTCGTCTATCTCTTTTTGCGCCTTATGCAGTTCCTCCAACGCTTCATCTAAAGCAGATAGCGCCTCATCTCTGGCATCCTCATATTCCTTCAGGCCATCTTCATATTCCTTAAGCCCTTCGGCATAGAGTTCTTCTGCCTCCGCCTTTACAACCGTCAGCCGGTCGCCGGCAAGGAGTGTTACACCGGGATTGAGCTTCTCAGCCATCTCCGCCAACACCTGATCGTACTTTTCGGAATATACGTCATAATCACCGGTTAAGGTAATATCAATTTCCGTAAAGTAATCTACATTAAAGGCTGCCTCCGGCAGGTAGACAAATGCAGAAACCGTACCATTTCCCAGGCTTGTACTGCCACGGGACAAGTCCATATACAGCGGCGTATTTACATAGCCAACCACCGTATACGTCTTAATATGAAGGCTATCTAAGGTGCTATCCTCGTTTTCACCGGAAACGGTGAAAGTAGTACCCAAAATATCATCTGTCATACCGCGCCCGTCAATCAGGCATTCATCGGCATTTTCAGGCATTCTGCCCCCAAGGAGGAATACCTTATTCACGGTCTCCGGAATGGAATAAAGCTTATAAACCTGGTCCTTTCCGTCCGTGGAACGATTGCCAAGTACGTCCATA
Organism: Faecousia sp.; assembly: GCA_045658625.1. Lineage (GTDB taxonomy): Bacteria > Bacillota > Clostridia > Oscillospirales > Oscillospiraceae > Faecousia. The sequence continues at coordinate 7,966 of JAZOVI010000108.1, read as the reverse complement.
GAGATCACGCCTTCGGCAGTCTCCACGCCATCCATTTTCAGGACCTTATCCACCTCCGACTGGGTCCAGCCGTAGGCGCTGAGGAGACGCAGGTCAAACATATTCTGCCCGTCCATATACTTTTGGCCTGTGGCAATCATATCACCATTCGTGCTGAGCAGACCGACAAATGTGGCAGCGCCCAGGGCGATAATTGCCATAATGGCCACATACCGACCAAAGGATTTACTTATGGTACGCAGCAGATTTTTCAGCAATACGTTTTTCTTTTTCATTACCATTCGATCTCCGAAATATCCTGGGGATGTTCATTGATTGTAACAGATTTTACTGTACCGTTGCGAACCTTAATGACCCGGTCCGCCATGGCAGTCAGCGCACCGTTATGGGTAATGATTACCACCGTCATACCGGTTTTCCGTCCGGTATCCTGCAGCAATTTCAGAATTGCCTTACCTGTCTGGTAATCCAGCGCGCCGGTAGGCTCATCGCAAAGAAGCAGCTTGGGATTTTTGGCAAGGGCGCGGGCAATGGCCACACGCTGCTGCTCACCGCCGGAAAGCTGGCTGGGGAAATTTCCGATGCGATGGGAAAGGCCAACATCCTCCAGAACCTGCTGAGCATTCAGCGGATCTTTGCTGATCTGATTGGCAAGCTCCACATTTTCCAGTGCCGTAAGATTGCCAACAAGGTTATAGAACTGGAACACAAAGCCAACATCCTGACGGCGATACTCTGTCAGCTGCCGCTTATTCAGCGCAGAAACCTCCCGACCATCCAAATACACTTTGCCGGTGGTCAATGTGTCCATGCCACCCAAAATATTCAAAAGCGTGGTCTTACCTGCGCCGGAAGGGCCGACAATAACTACAAGCTCGCCTTTTTCAATGGAAAATGTGGCATCGTGCAAAGCATTGATCTCCACTTCGCCCATCTTGTAGGTTTTTCCTACGTTATCAAATTCGACAAATGCCATATTAATCACTCCAAAAGTTGATATACTTTTACATCATACCACATATTGCGTCTTTTTTCTATAGCAAATTTATGAATTTTTTACGTTCGGAAATAAATACCGCCCGGAAAAACCATTCCGGGCGGTGAAATTTTATAACAGCTGAATTAATGCTTCCGTATATTCTGCGCAAGTAGCTGCAGAACCGTCTGACTTTACCGTCAACGGGCAGTCAGCCATCGCCTTATCCAGTCTATCCGCAGCCTCTGCGCGGCATATGTGCCGAAGCAGCAAAGCAGCAGCTTTCAAAATACTGTCGGGATTGGCGTACTGACCCATTCCCCGCTCAATCATTCTGGGGGCCGAGCCGTGAATTGCCTCGAACATTGCATAACGGTCGCCCAAGTTGGCGCTGCCTGCCGTACCAACGCCGCCTTGAAGCTGGGCTGCCTCGTCGGTGATAATATCGCCGTAAAGATTAGGCATCACAAAGACCTGGAATTTTTCACGGAGGCCTTCTTTCAGCAGGTTAGCGGTCATAATATCAATATAATAATCTTCAACGGTAATCTCCGGGTATTCCGCAGCGATTTCGTGGCAGATGGCAGTAAACTTGCCGTCTGTCTTTTTCATAATATTCGCCTTGGTTACCACAGACATATGGGTTTTTCCGTTATTGCGGGCATACTCAAAGGCAGCCCGGGCAATCCGGCGTGTACCCAGATCGGTGGTTACCTTGAAATCCACAGCCATACCGGGCAGTTCTACGCCACGGCTGCCCAGAACATACTCACCCTCAGTATTTTCCCGGAAGAACATCCAGTCGATGCCCTGTTCGGGAACGCACACAGGACGGACATTGGCGTAAAGATCCAGTTCCCGGCGCATTGTTACATTGGCAGACTCCAACGTACCGCCGTGGGGTGTGGTTGTAGGGCCTTTCAGGACTACATCACAAGATTTGATCTCTGCCAGCACATCGTCGGGGATGGCTTTCATCTGCGCCATACGGTTTTCGATGGTGAGACCCTGAATTTCCTTAATGATGATCGTTCCCTGCGCAACCTCGTCGGCAAGAAGCTTCTTCAGCACCCGGGTAGCCTGCTGGGTAATAATCGGGCCAATGCCGTCGCCATCCACAACGCCGATAGTTACGCACTTCTTAGTGGAAAAATCCGTCTTTTCCGTATTCATATTGGCAATTCTCGCCTGCTGCTCCGTCAGCAGAACGCGAAAAGCCTCACAAGCCTGTTGAATATCCATAAAATCTCCTCTTTCGATCAAATTATTTACTGTCCGCCGTCCTTAGTGTAATTCAGCAGACCGCCGGCAAGAAGAATCGCCCGCTGGCGATCGGTAAGATCGCAGACCGCTGCAAAGGTCTTTCCGTTTTCCTCATCCCGGATGATCAGCTCACCCTGCTCCATAGAAGCGCGGATATTGTCCATAGAAAGGCGGCTACCCTGGCTGACCCAATCATAGTCATCAGGGTTTTTGAAGGTCAAAGGCAGAATGCCGGCATTGATCAGGTTCGCCACGTGGATACGGGCAAAGCTCTTGGCAATTACGCAGCGAACACCCAAGTACATCGGCACAAGAGCCGCGTGTTCTCTGGAAGAGCCCTGACCGTAGTTGCTGCCGCCTACAACGATGCCATCCCCTGCTGCCTTGGCACGAGCCGGGAATTCCGGATCGCAGACCTCAAAGCAGAAATTGGAAAGGTACGGAATGTTAGAACGGTAAGGGAGTATCTTTGCGCCGGCCGGCATAATATGGTCGGTGGTGATATTGTCGCCAACCTTCAATACCAGCTCTGCCGTCAGGCTATCGGCAAAGGGCTTGCTCTTGGGGAACTCCTTAATATTCGGACCACGGAGCACTTCCCCATCGTTGCCTTCCGGCAGGGGCATCAGTACGCCGGAGTCATCCACCTTAAATGCCGCAGGGACATCGTATTCCACGGAAGAGACAAAGGCTCTGGGATCGGTAATATAGCCTGTCAGCGCAGAAGCAACCGCCGTTTCAGGGGAAACCAAGTAAACTTGACCGTCCCGGGTGCCGCTTCTGCCTAAGAAATTCCGGTTAAAGGTACGCAGGCTCACACCCTGAGAGTTGGGAGAGAAGCCCATACCGATGCAAGGACCGCAAGCGCACTCCAACAGGCGCGCACCGCTGGCCAAAATATCCGCCAGCGCACCGCAATCAGCCAGCATACTCAGTACCTGGCGAGAGCCGGGAGAAATAGAAAGGCTGACTCCGGGGGCAATAGTCTTGCCCTTGAGCATTGCGGCAACCTTCAGCATATCCTGCAAAGAAGAGTTGGTACAAGAGCCAACACAAACCTGATCCACCTTCACATCGCTCAGGGTCTCCACAGCCACCACATTATCCGGGCTGTGAGGACAGGCAATCATCGGCTTCAGTTCGTTCAGGTCAATAGTAATCTCCAAATCATAAACTGCATCGGGGTCGCTTTCCAGAGGAACATAGGCATCACCTCTCCCCTGGGCTTCCAGGAATTTCTTGGTCTGCTCATCAGAGGGGAAAATAGAGGTGGTTGCGCCCAGCTCTGCGCCCATATTGGTAATGGTAGCCCGCTGAGGAACGGTCAGCGCCCGAACACCGGGGCCGCCCCACTCAATAATTGCGCCTACACCGCCCTTAACGGAGAGGATGCGCAGAATTTCCAAGCTGATGTCCTTAGCCGTAACACCCGGCTGCAGCTTGCCAACAAGGTTAACCTTGTACATCTTAGGCATTGTAATGTAATAAGCGCCGCCGCCCATAGCCACGGCCACGTCCAAGCCGCCTGCGCCGAAAGCAAGCATACCCAAACCGCCGCCGGTGGGCGTATGGCTGTCGGAGCCGATGAGGGTCTTGCCGGGAATTCCAAACCGCTCCAAATGGACCTGATGGCAGATACCATTACCGGGACGGGAGAAGCGAACGCCATATTTGGCAGCTACCGTCTGTAAGTACCGGTGATCGTCTGCATTTTCAAAGCCACACTGGAGTGTGTTGTGATCTACATAAGCAACACTCAGCTCCGTACGCACTCTGGGAATACCCATAGTCTCAAATTCCAGATAAGCCATCGTACCGGTGGCATCCTGGGTCAGTGTCTGGTCAATACGCAGCGCAACCTGGCTACCGGGAGTCATATCCCCGCTGACAAGGTGGGCGCTGATAATTTTCTGTGCAATGGTCTTACTCATTTATTGTCAGCCTCACAATCATATTGCGTTTCGCATTAGAGATATGCTCTTCCATCAGTTGACTTGCCAGCTCAGCATTGCCGTCAATAATCGCTTTACCGATGGCTCTGTGCTCATCCACAGATTTTTTCACTCGGGTTTCGTCTGTAATGGAAATTCTGCGGAAACGCAGGGTCTTTTTATGCAGCGGCACCAACGTATCCCGCAAAATACTCCGGGGATTGATGTCATAGATCAGATCGTGGAACTGATCGTCCACCTCCCGGAGATGATCCAGGTCCTGCTTGCCAAAATAGTAATCCTGCAATTCACAAAGGGATGTAATCTTCTCAATGTCTTCCTGTGTGCGGTTCTGCGCCGCCTGGGCAGCCGCCAAACCTTCTACACGAATACGGATATCCATAATATCCATAAGGTCTTCCTGGGTAATACCCAGCACCATCGTGCCCTTGCCGGTCTCACGGACAAGGCGCTCGTGCTCCAACCGTCTCAGCGCCTCACGAACAGGAGTGCGGCTGACGCCCAAGGTCTCCACAAGCTTCAGCTCCGTAAGGATTTCGCCCCGGGCATATACACCGGTAATAATATCGTCCTCCAGCTTTTCAAAAACCTGATCCGCCAGGGATACCGTTCTGAACTTTTCCATAAATCCTCCTAAGCCTGAGCAATATAACCCGAACACGCCCAAGGCAGTGTCTGATTCGCTCAGTCTTCATTTTATTCATTGATGGGCGTCAGCCCATCTGCTTCATAAATCCTTGCCTGACCAAATCATCCGTCTCCCTTTGGTCGTAGATTTCTAAGCTATGAGGCCGCGGAAGTGAACAGGCAGCGCTTTGCAGGTGGGCTTTGTGCCCTCCAAAAAGCGATAACGTCGATCTGGAGTGGTATCTTTGCTTAGAAACGGGTTCGGGTTATATTACTCAGGCTAAAAACGGCCAGGGGCCAGTTCCGCAATCTTCATTTCCAGCTCACCGTGAGACATAACCGTTTGTCTTCCGGCTTCATACAGGGCATCTGTCCATTCCTTAATGGCGATTACCAGCGGATCAGTCTTTTTAAGCTCCTTTTCGCCCTTGAGTCCATAATGGACATTGATCCAGTAGGCAATGCCGGCAAGGCCGGAGGTCTTACTGATCTGAACAGTTGCCGGTCTATTCAGCAATAGTTCCGTATCAAAAATGGAGTAGATCTCCTGATCCTTTAGCAAACCATCTGCATGGATACCAGCCCGGGTAGAGTTAAAGCTCTCACCCACAAAGGGTGTCATAGGCGGGATGGTGTAGCCCATCTCTTTTTCAAAATACTCGGCAATTTCTGTAATGGCTGTGGGCTGCATACCGTCCATGGAGCCACGAAGAGACGCATACTCAAATACCATAGCCTCCAAAGGAATATTGCCGGTACGCTCGCCGATGCCCAGCAACGAACAGTTGACGGCGCAAGCGCCATACAGCCAAGCTGTGGAAGCATTGGCAACCGCTTTATAGAAATCGTTATGGCCGTGCCATTCCAGACACTCACTAGGAACATCGGAATAATGCTGCAAGCCGTAAATAATACCGGCAACACTGCGAGGCATAGCCGCTTCCGTATAGGGAACGCCGTAGCCCATGGTATCACAGGCCCGAATCTTTACAGGAATACCCGCCTCTTGGGAGAGTGCCTGAAGCTCATTGACAAAAGGCACAACAAAACCATAAAAATCCGCCCGAGTAATGTCCTCAAGATGGCATCTGGGAACGATGCCCGCCGAAAAGGCATCTTTAACCGTACCTAGGTAGTAATCCAGCACCTGAGAACGGGTCATCTTCATCTTCTTAAAAATGTGATAGTCGCTGCAACTGACCAGGATACCTGTCTCCCGGATGCCCATATCCCGGACGAGCTTAAAGTCCTCTTTGCTGGCGCGGATCCAGGTAGTGATCTCCGGGAATCGCAGCCCCAGTTCCTGGCACTTTTCCACCGCTTCCCTGTCTTTATTGCTATAAATACAGAACTCGGTCTGACGGATAATGCCGTAAGGACCGCCAAGCTTATTGAGCAGTTTATAAAGATCCACAATCTGCTTGACGCTGTAGGGCGCCACAGACTGCTGACCATCACGGAAAGACGTATCTGTAATCCAGATCTCCTCCGGCATATTCATAGGTACTCTGCGGTGGTTAAAAGAAACCTTCGGCACAGAGTCAAAAGCAAAAACATCACGCTGCAGATTAGGCTCGGCCACATCCTGCAGAGAATATTTGTAGGACTTTTTCTCCAATAGATTTGTCTTGGGGGAAATTTCAAGCATAGCATTCTCTCCTTTGATTGTATACTTGTATACAATTATACACTTATTATGTTTTTTGTCAATAGAAACTACCGGTCGAAATCTATCAACCGGTAGTAAAATTAATTATTATCTCTCAAATTTCTCGCATATGCTCAGGATACGGTCAGTGATGTGGGCAATTTCCTTGTTGGATGCCCCTTTCATCGTCTCCACAAGGCGGCCGAGCCGCGCAAAAGCAGCCCTGAGCCGTTCCATAGCGGCGAGATTATTTTGATGACCGCGGGAGCGTTTATTGATTCGGATAATCGTTCCCTTCTGCACGCAAGCACCGCTTACAAGCTCATAGGCATCGCCGCTGTAGGGCGCAAGAGCTGTAAATCCCAAACGGTCGTGAATGGTATCGGCAAAGCGGTCGCAAACCTGGTCATCTCCGTGATTTACAAAAACTTTTCTCGGCTCTTTCACATTTGAGAGCCAGGCCAGCATCATCTCCATATCTGCATGGCCGGAAATGCCTTCCATTGTCTCAATATGGGCATAAACCGCAATTTCCTCGCCGAAAAGCTTCACTCTGTCCGCCCCGTCGATGAGCCGTCTGCCCATTGTACCAAGGGACTGATAGCCAACAAAAAGAATGGTGGACTCCTTCCGCCAAAGATTATGCTTCAGGTGGTGGCGTATGCGACCGGCTTCGCACATACCGGAAGCAGAAATTATCACCTTCGGCGTCTCGTCAGCATTGATAAGCTTTGACTCGTCAGAGGTAACAGATAACTTTAGCCCCGGGAATGTGATGGGATCAATCCCCTGCTCCAAGAGCTTCAAGGTTTCCTCATCATAGTAATCCAGCAACCCGGAGGCGTAAATTCTTGTTGCCTCCACCGCCAAAGGACTGTCCACATAGACAGGAAAATCATCGTGTCCACGGATAAGTCCTTTTTCTTTAATATTGCGGATTAAATATAGCAGTTCCTGGGTTCTGCCAATGGCAAACGCCGGAATCACCACATTGCCGCCTTTATCAAAGGTCTCCTGCAAAATAGCCGTCAGTTGAGAAATATAGTCCGGCCGCAGACCGTGGGTGCGGTCGCCGTATGTAGACTCGATTACCACATAGTCTGCCTCAGGCGGCGCCTGCGGATCCCGGATAAGGGGTCTGTCTGTGTTTCCCAAATCACCGGAAAAGAGAACGGTTCTCTTGTCCTTCCCCTCCTCCACCATCAGTAAAATACTGGACGATCCCAAAAGATGCCCGGCATCTATAAATGTAGCGTGAACACCCTGGCAGACCTCCATTGTCTCCCCATAGCCGCAGTAAGCAAATTGCTTTAATGTCTGCTCCACATCTGCCATAGTGTAAAGAGGGATATAGACCTCCTCGTCTGCCCGCTTTGCTTTCCGATTGCGCCACTGGGCCTCAAACTCTTGAATATGGGCAGAATCCCGCAGCATAATGTTACAAAGTCGGAAGGTGGCCTCGGTTGCAAAGATTTTGCCGGAGAAGCCCTTTGCCACCAG
>JAZOVI010000107.1:0-2401 GCA_045658625.1 Faecousia sp. | reverse complement strand
CTGTACGAGGATGCCGGCATGGCCTTCCTGAAGACCCATTACTACGGCGGCATCAAGAAGTACCAGTGGGTCACCGTGCCCCTGGCCCTCCACGGCGTTGTGGTCCGCAAGGACGGCACCTCCGTTACCATCACCATCGGTGAGGATGCCGGCGATCCTGTGGTGATGGTCAGCGATCTGCTGATCCACCTGGCTGCCGACCAGATGCAGAAGCCCCTGGCCAAAGGCATTGAGGGTGAGCAGCTGAATGTGATCCTGGGTACCGAGCCCCTGGAGGGCGAGGGCAGCGACCTGGTGAAGCTGCACATGATGAAGCTGCTGAACGAGAAGTACGGCATCATCGAGGAGGACTTCCTCTCCGCCGAGCTGTCCATCGTCCCCGCCATGAAGTGCCGGGAGGTAGGTCTGGATCGCTCCATGCTGGGCGCTTACGGCCACGATGACCGGGTCTGCGCTTACGCAGAAATCGAGCCCCTGCTGGAGATGGGCATCCCCACCCACACCGCTGTCTGTGTCCTGGCTGACAAGGAAGAAATCGGTTCTGTGGGCATTTCCGGTATGCAGAGCCGGGTATTCGACATCTTTATGCAGGACCTGTGCGACAGCACCGGCGCAAGCCTGAACCGTTGCTACGAAAATTCCTTCTGCCTGTCTGCTGACGTTTCCAACGCCTTTGACCCCAACTTTGCCGAAACCTGCGACAGACGGAACAACTCTATGCTCAACCGTGGCATTTCCATCTGCAAGTACACCGGCTCCCGTGGTAAGGGCGGCGCATCCGATGCTTCCGCTGAGGCAATGGGCCACGTCCGCACCACGCTGGACAATGCAGGTGTCTTGTGGCAGATCGCAACATTGGGCAAGGTCGACCAGGGCGGTGGCGGCACAGTAGCCGCTTATATGGCAAACCGGAACATCGTTACCGTTGACGCAGGCGTTCCTGTTCTTTCTATGCACGCCCCTATGGAGCTGGTCTCCAAGCTGGACTGCTATATGACCATGCTTGCCTGCAAGGCAATCTACTTGGCATAAAAATCAAGGCTGTTCCTTCGGGAACAGCCTTGTATTTTTCCGCTGCCCGTGGTACAATGGTTCTATTATGGCAGAAGGAGGTCGAGCCGTGCGTTATATTACCCAATTTGTCCGCAATTTCTTTCGTAAGGCAGACCTGATTCTGCTTCTTTTGTGCCTGATTACCACCGCCTTCGGCTGTTTGGTAATTGCCAGTACTACCAATGTCTCAAACAGCGGTTTTACCCGGTACGTATTCATTCAGGTGGTTGCCACGGGCATCGGCGTTGTATTTTACGCCATCTTTTCTTCCATTGATACAGACTTTTTCTCCGAGCACCGCCGGGAATTGATTTTCTTCAGCTTCCTGCTGATCCTGATGCTGATCCCCTTCGGTACAGACAACGGCACCGGCAACAAAAGCTGGATTCCCATTCCCATCATCGGCATCCACGTGCAGCCCGCAGAGGTCTGTAAAATCCCCTTCGTCCTCATTATAGCCTCTATTATGGCCTCCCACCAAAACCGCCCCTCTCATATTTTCTCTGTAGGACACGTTTTGATCGTAACCATCCTCCTTGTAGGCTTAAACCTTGTGGTCTCCGGGGACTTGGGCGTTTCCCTGATCTTCATATTTATTCTGGCAGTTATGCTTTTCTCCGGCGGTGTGAGCATTTTTTGGTTTCTGTCTGCCGGCGGCGCTGCTGTGGTAGGCGCACCTATCCTCTGGTCGCTGCTGGGTGATTACCAGCGCTACCGTATTCAGGTGCTTTTTGACCCCAGCTTAGACCCCAACGGTCTGGGTCCCCGGTATCATACGGTGCGCTCTATCCGTTCTCTTACCGGCGGCGGTCTTTTGGGACAAGGTCTTTTTAACGGCAACCGCACTCAAACCCCGGACGCGCTCTTTGCCCAGCATACGGACTTTATTTTCTCCGCCATCGGCGAGGAATTGGGCTTTATGGGCTGTCTGTTGGTGCTGGTGCTTCTGTTCCTCATTATCGCGCGAATTTTGTGGGTCGGCACCCGCAGTCAGGATTACCTGAGAAGAATGGTCTGCTTCGGTTGCGCCGCGGCGCTGATCTTCCAGGTAGTTATCAATGTGGGTATGTGTATGGGCATCCTGCCTGTTATCGGCCTTACCCTTCCCTTTATCAGCTACGGCGGCTCGTCTATCATTTCGCTGTATGCGATGATGGGTCTTGTCTCCGGCGTGTACGCCAAGCCAGCCCCTGCCAGCCAGGAGCGCTACATCAGCCCCTATCGCCTGTAAAAAGGCTCCCTTGTGTAAAGGGAGCTGGCAAAAATCTTTGATTTTTGACTGAGGGATTGTGAAGAAACGACAGATCACAACCCCTCCGGGTCGCTGTTCGCGCCCCACCTCCCCTTA
>JAZOVI010000106.1:0-2081 GCA_045658625.1 Faecousia sp. | reverse complement strand
GGAAAATCAAATTATTATCGCCGGTTTCGGCGGTCAGGGTCTCCTTTTCTCCGGCAAGGTGCTGGCCTATGCCGGTATGATGGAGGGTCGGTATCTTAGCTGGCTTCCCTCCTACGGCCCGGAAATGCGTGGCGGTACGGCGAACTGCAACGTCATCCTCAGCGACCGGGAGGTTGGCTCTCCCATCGTTACCCGGCCGGACATTCTGATGGTGATGAACGGACCCTCTTTGGATAAGTTTGAAAAGGACGTCCAGCCCGGTGGCAAGATTTTTATCGACAGTTCTCTCATTACCCGGAAAGTAGAGCGCACCGATGTGGAGGCCTACTATATCCCCGCTACCGCGATGGCACGGGAAATGGGCGTACCGGGTCTTGCCAATATGGTACTTTTGGGCGCATTGGTAAAGGCCACCGGCTGTGTTACCGATGAAGGCTTGGATGCAGGCCTTATTAAGGTCATTCCCGCCCGGAAAGCGGATATGCTGGACATTAACCGCAAGGCATTAAAGGCCGGTATGGACGCCCTGTAAGAGCACAGAACGCCACAAATCCCCTCCCCTGGGGGGAGGGTGTCAGCGTAGCTGACGGGTGAGGAATGGCGAAATGTTGGATATGGGTATATGTATGGCAAAAGGTAAAAACCATCGGTTTTCTGCCCGCATTCCTCATCCGACCTCGCGTTGCCCGGCCACCTTCCCCCCGGGGGAAGGGAATGGCACCCCTAAAAAAGAAAGAGTCCTTTGATAACCTGGAAAGAAGGAAAATAAAAATGATTTACGATATTTCTATTCAAAAGACCCCTGCTCCCAAGGCAAAGCCTGCAGATGAGAGCAAGCTGGGCTTCGGCAAAATCTTCACAGACCATATGTTTATGATGGACTATGCCCAAGATAAGGGCTGGTACAACGGCCGCATCGTGCCCTTTGGCCCCATCCCCCTGCACCCTGCATCCACCGTACTGCACTACGGCGCAGAGATTTTTGAGGGTATGAAGGCCTATCGGGCGGCCGACGGCAGCATTCGTATGTTCCGTCCTATGGAGAACATTAAGCGGCTGAACACCAGCGCCGAGCGGCTCTGCCTGCCCCAGCTGGATGAAGAGGGCGCGCTGCACATCCTGAACACTTTGGTAGAGCTGGAAAAGGACTGGGTGCCTCACAGCGACGGCACATCTCTCTACATCCGTCCTTTCCTCTTCGGCAATGACCCCCATCTGGGCGTTCACGCCGTTAAGGAAGCCACCTTTGTGGTCATCTGCTGTCCCGTTGGCGCATACTACGCCGAGGGCATCAACCCTGTAAAAATCGCCATTGAAGATACGGATGTCCGGGCTGTCCGCGGCGGCACAGGCTATGCCAAGTGCGGCGGTAACTACGCAGCATCTCTCCGCGCCGGTCAGCGGGCGGAAGAGCAGGGCTACACCCAGGTGCTGTGGCTGGATGGCGTGGAGCGCAAATATATCGAAGAGGTTGGCGCAATGAACGTTATGTTCAAAATCGCCGGCAAGATCGTTACCCCTGCGCTCTCCGGCTCTATCCTGCCCGGTATTACCCGGAAATCCTGCATTGAATTGCTGCGGGATTGGGGCTACGAGGTAGAAGAGCGCCCCGTTTCTGTGGACGAACTGTTTGCAGCCGCGGCAGACGGCACTTTGGAAGAGGCTTGGGGAACAGGTACGGCAGCGGTCGTATCTCCCATCGGTCAGTTGTTCTACCAGGGCAAGGCCTACACCCTGTGCGACGGCAAGATCGGCCAGGTTGCCCAGAAGCTGTACGATAACCTCACCGGCATCCAGTGGGGCAAGCTTCCCGATGCCCACGGCTGGAGCTACAAGGTATGTGAATAAGAAAAACCGCCCGGATGGGCGGTTTTTTAATTGACAGTGGACAATGGACAATTGACAATTATTGTGTCCGCAAAGCGGACGATTCAAATAGTTGGCATATCCAACACCTCAACTGTCAATTGTCAATTGTCAATTCTCCCGTCCCTACATATCCCAAATGCGTACAATTCGTATCCTTCCTATTGACAACCTCTGTCTCCTATGGTACTATTTAGTAAATGTACTAAGAGAAA
>JAZOVI010000105.1:0-2644 GCA_045658625.1 Faecousia sp. | reverse complement strand
GTGGCGCTTTTCCACTTATATTCCGAGGAGAAGGGAATTTCAGCGGTCTGTGTCCAGGCGGTCTTACCGGGGAAGCGGGTCTGCAGCGCCCGGGCGGTTTCGTTTTCCGGGGAGTCGTTTCCGTATAAGGCAATGATAATTTGTTCTAAGTACCCGGGGTCTGTGTCAGCAAGGGGAAGGACGTCTTCCACCTGCATAGTCGGCTCGGTGATGGTGCCGGTTTTATCCACGCACAGCACATCCACCCGGGCTAGGGTCTCCACGCAGTGCATATCCTGCACCAGTACCCGTTTTTGGGTCAGTTTCAAAGAGGATACCGCCAGCGCTACGCTTACCAGCAGGTAAAGACCCTCGGGGATCATACCCACTAAGGCCGCTACGGTGGCTTCTGCGCTTTGGCGGAGACCTAAATCCTGGGTGGTGTACTGCTGGTAAAACAGTAGTAAACCAATAGGAATCAGGGCGATGCCAATAAAGCGGATCATATAGTCTAAAGACCGCATCATCTCCGACCGGGCGGCTCGGGGGTTTTTCTTGGCTTCGAGAGCGAGGCGGGTGGCAAAGGCTTCGTCGCCTACGGCGGTCAGCTGCATTTTGCCGTTGCCGGTAACCACAAAACTACCGGAAAGAAGATGGTCGCCGGGTAGTTTTTCAATGGCATCTGCTTCGCCGGTAAGGAGAGATTCGTTGACGAATAAATGCCCGGAGCGCAAGATGCCATCGGCGCTGATTTGGTCGCCTGCGCCTAAGAAAATAATATCGTCTCGCACCAGTTCATCACAGCGGATGTCCTCGGTTTTGCCGTTTCTAAGGGTTTTGACGGTGTGAACGGAGAGAAGCGTCAGCTTGTCCACAGCTCGCTTTGCCCGAATTTCCTGGAAACAGCCGATGACGGCGTTGATAATCACCACCACCATAAAGGTCATATTCATAATGGACGAGCCTGCCAAAAATAGCAGCACCGCCATTACCACAAAAACCAGGTTAAAGAAAGTGCATACATTTTCCCGGATGATTTGCCCCTCTGACCGGCCGGTTTTGGCGGTGGCTTTGTTCTGCAGACCGTTTTCCCGGCGGAGAATAACTTCTTCGGTATTCAGACCGAAATCCGGGTCGGCATTATATTGGGGGATGTTCATTTTTTCATTCATAGGAACACCTCCCGGCGAGGAAAGCCGTTTTCTCTGTTGTAAAGCACAAGCAAACTGCCGTTTTTTACAGAAACGGTGGCGGTTTTCCCTGTGAAATGGTTGCTGACTCCTAAGGGGAAGCCGGGGGTGAGTGTACCTTCGGTTAAATCATATTTAAGACCTGAAAGGGTTACGCCTTGAGCATCCTGCCCCATACAAAATACCGAGAGGATACCGGTGGCGCTTTCGGGGAAAGAGATACTGCCGTTTTTTACGACAGTAGCCATATAATCGCATCCAATTAAGTAGCCCGTTGCCCCGTGGTCAGCTAAAAACTGGAGGGTTTGCAGGTTTGCGATGGTGTGGTCCAGCCGAGGGCCGTCCAATGCGCCGTACAGGTGAATTTCCCGGAAGCCCATAGAAAGGGCTTGCCGGACAGCAAGCATTGCGTCGGTGTCGTCCTTTTCCACCGGGAAAACGGTGGCGTTTTCCGGGGTGTAGCCCAGGGAGTCAAAGTCGCCTAAAATGGCATTGGGGGTGATGCCTATGGCGTTTGTGTGCTGCAGACCGCCGTCGGCTGCGATGATATAATCTTCCTCCCCAATAGGGGCGGCAAGGCCGGTAAATCCGCCGGCGCAGAAAATGATGCATTTTGCCATAGATGCTCACCTCTTTTCGCAATTTGGGTCTATTTTATAACAAAAATGCTCTGCTGTAAAGCAGAGCAGAAGAAAATTACAGAAGATTCCATAAATTCAGCTGGTGGGCTTCCCCCATATTCCGAACCATCGCCGAAAGCTGGGCGCAGCAGGCGGCCAAGTGGGGGAATTCTTCCGCTTGGGCATAGATTTCCATTTCGGCGAAAAGATGGTCGATGTCTTCCATGGGGGTGTGGTCTGCCACGGCGGCGGTGGCGTTTTTGCGCTTCTCCCAAAGCGCCCGGGCTTTTTCCGCCTTTTCTTTGGCGGTGGGAAGATCCTCTTGGAGAGCCGCTTGGGCGGCGTCGTCCAAAAGCTTTGTAATGGGGGCATACATCCGGTGCATAGCAGAGGAAATAAACAGCCCTATGGTAAACAGGATGGCAAGAATGGAAATGCCGATATACAGCCGTTTCATTTTGCGCCCTCCTTTCGCAAAAAGAGAATGTGATCCCGGCCGTCTACGGTGAGAAGCCAGGTGTTTTGCACGGTCGCCTGCTTTTCTTTCAGAACCCGGTCCACCCATTGCCTGTCTTTCCCGGCTTTTTGGAGGTTTTCCGGGGAGAGGTAGCCGTCGGAAATGATGGTCAGGGGGATGAACTGGCTGGAAACTTGGATGCCGGCTTCCTTAGCAGAGGCGGGCATATGCTCGGGGTAGGGAAAGACGGAAAGGTTGCCGTTTGTCTCCAAAATGGCGTACTGGACGGTCTGCAAATCCAAAACTCCCTTTTCCCGGAGATGACCGGTCAGCTCATCTAAGGTAACGCCGGTTTTTCGCAGGTTACCCTGGAGGATATTGCCGTTTTCTATTAAAAT
>JAZOVI010000104.1:0-32506 GCA_045658625.1 Faecousia sp. | reverse complement strand
GGGCGGCGGTGTTACCGTACAGCGCTTTGGCGACCTGATCCGTGGACGCCGGTCCACACCCAAGCGCATGGCCGATGCTTTCATCACCCCAACCCTCAATGCGACCCCCGGCGATCTGAGCCTGGTGCTTGCCAAGCGGATTTTGGATGGCATTATTGAAATGATTTATGCCTTAGACGAGGTAGCACCCGGCACCGCGAACGACGACACCCTCCTCTATGGCGTAGAGGTCAAGTTCTACAATATGGAAGTTGCGGTCAACGAAAAGTTGGAGTCCTGCTATCCCGGCCTGTATATCATCGGCGACGGCAGCGGCATCACCCACTCCCTCTCCCACGCCTCCGCCAGCGGCGTCCACGTGGCAAGAGATATTGCAAAATAAATATTAAAGGCTCGCCAAACGGCGAGCCTTTTCATTTACTGATTATAAAGCTTTGCCAGGCCGCCTTCGGCGGTTTCCCGGTAGAGATGGGACAGGTCTTTACCCGTCTGATACATGGTCTCCACCACCACGTCGAAAGATACCTTCCGGCTGGCGTAGAGGAAATTGGCAAGAGACAGGGCATTGATTGCCCGCATTGCCGCCACAGCGTTGCGCTCGATGCAGGGAATCTGCACAAGACCGCAGACCGGGTCGCAGGTCAGGCCCAAATGGTGCTCCATTGCCACCTCGGCAGCATACTCAATCTGGTCGATGCCCATTTCAAAAAGCTCCGCCAGGGCAGCCGCCGCCATAGAACAAGCTGTGCCTACCTCCGCTTGGCAGCCGCACTCCGCACCGCTGATGGATGCGTTGGTCCGCACCACATTGCCAATTAAGCCTGCAACCGACAATGCCCGCAAAATATCGCTGTCGGAAAAATGGTTTTTTTCCTGCATATACTTGAGCACTGCCGGAAGCACACCGCAAGAGCCACAAGTAGGGGCAGTTACAATCGTTCCGCAATCCGCATTTTGCTCGCTGACCGCAAAAGCGTAGGAACAGACCAGCCGGTTTTCCCGGGTCTGAGGGCTTTCATCAATATGCTTTTGGTTATGCAAAAACTGGGCTTTCCGCTCCACATCCAGCCCACCGGGCAATGTGCCGGTCTTGCTGAGACCTTCCTGGATGGCGTTTTGCATAACATGCCATACTTCAAATAAAAATTCCCGGAAGCCCTCCCCTTCTCGCTGGAAGATATAGTCGGAAAGGCGGATATTATGGGTCTTGCAAAACTCCGCAATAACGCTGAAGCTATTTTCCTCGTAAATCTCCTTCTCCGGCACAGTCTCTTCTCCATCGGTACGGATATCACCGCCACCGATGCTGTAGAAATTCTGCCGCGCCACCTCACAACCATCCTTAAAGGCAATAAAAGTAATGGTATTAGGATGGATGGGGGTAGGTGTTTCGCAATCAAAAACAATTTCGTGGGCCACATCTGCAAAAATTCCGCTCACAGCCCGGTCTGTACCGTGGCCTTCACCGGTTTTTGCCAAAGAGCCGTAGAGAATCGCCCGGATAAAGTCCGCATCGGGATGCTCCTGCAAAAAACGGCTGGCGGCATAGGCCGGGCCCATAGTATGGGAGCTGGACGGGCCTAATCCGATTTTATAAATGCTCCGGATAGATTTCATATCTGTTTCCTCCGATTTTATAGCTTTTGTTTTGCTTTTTCCTTGTCAAAGCCGTGAATCCAATCCGCTTTCAGGAAATAGATCAGAAAAACGATACTGCTGAGTGTCCAAGTGATGGGGTACGCCCGGGAAACGGTGGTCAGTTCATTTACAAACTTGACCGCCACGGTAATATAACTCACCCGGATCACGCACCAGCAGGCAAGCATGGTAAACATCGGTACTGTTGCCCTGCCTGCGCCACGCATAATGCTGGCAATGCAGTGGGAAAATGCCAGCAAGCAGTAAAACAGGCAAATAGTGCGCATATGGCTGACACCAAAGGCAACCGATTCCGCAGACTCGCTGAAAAATCCAATCAGCTGGGGCGCAAACAGATAGGAAAGGACACCGATCAGCTCCGCCATCAGGCAGCTGCAGACAATACCGAAGCCTACGCCCTTTTTGACTCTCTCGTGCTGCCCAGCGCCCAGATTCTGCCCCACAAAGGTAGAAAGCGCCTGGGTAAAGCAGTTCACCGGCAGGAAAGCAAAGCCCTCCAGTTTAGCGTATGAGCCGCAACCGGCCATTGCCGCCTTGCCGAAGCTGTTAATATTGGACTGCACCACCACATTGGCAAGGGCGATGACGCTGTTCTGCACTCCGGAGGGTAGTCCGTAACGCACAATCTCACCCAGGCTCTTCCGGTGAAAACGCACCTCTTTTAATTTTAGCTTATAGGGCGCATTGGTCCGCATCAGGTGGATACAGCAAAGCAGAGCGCTGATTCCCTGGGAAATGGTAGTGGCTAGCGCCGCTGCGCCTACACCAAAGCCAAAGCCTGCCACCAAAACCATATCCAGCACAATATTGACGCAGGTGGAGATAATCAGATAATACAGCGGATGGCGGCTGTCGCCTACGGCGTGGAGAATACCCACGAACATATTAAACATAACGGTAAAAATACCGCCGGCAAAATAGAACCTAAAATAGCTGATAGACTGAGGCAGAACCTCCTCCGGCGTGCCCATCCACTCGAGGATCATCGGTGTCAGGGCAACACCTGCCACCGTCAGGGCCGCGCCGGTAACAAGGCCAAAGGCAACCGCCGTGTGGATAGCTTTGCTCATATGCTCGTACTGCTTTGCGCCAAAGGTTCGGGCGATGACCACGCCTGCGCCCATTGCCACACCGTTAAAGAAGCTGATCATCATAAAAATCAAACTTCCGGAGGAGCTGACCGCCGCCAAAGCAGTATCGCCGATGTAATTGCCCACGCACCAGGCATCAAAGGCATTATATAATTGTTGGAACACATTGCCCAAAAATACCGGGAGCGCAAACAGGAGCATACCTTTCCAGATAGAGCCCTCGGTTAGGGACAGGCGTTGTTTTTCCAAAATGCCACACTTCTTTCATTATAGATGCTTCTATTATAGCTGCGACATACCAAAAGGTCAATATACAGTCCTTTCTTGCACTTGCTTTTTTCAGAAGCTATGCATATAATAAGGAAAGAAACGGAAGTGAGAAGATGAAGGCATTTCGCCATTTTTGCACCATCACCAAGCATAAATTTTTGGTAATGGACGGTTGTTTTCGGGTTGGACTGATTGGTCAGGGCCTTACCCACGACCTGTCCAAGTACTCCCCCACAGAATTTAGGAGCGGTATGCGCTACTATCAGGGCAATCGCAGCCCCAACGCCGCCGAGCGGGAGGACAAGGGCTACAGCGACGCCTGGATGCACCATAAAGGCCGCAACCGCCACCATTACGAATACTGGACAGATATGAATATGCTTTCCCGTCAGTACGAGCCTGTGCCTATGCCCCGGAAATACCTCATAGAAATGGTAATGGACCGGCGAGCAGCTTGCAAGGTCTATCAAGGGGATAAATACACCGATGGCTCTGCCCTTGCCTATTTTACCGGCAGTATCGAAAAGCAGCGGATGCACCCTAAAACCGCCTGTGAGCTGGACTTTTTACTACAGATGCTGAAAGAGAAAGGCGAAAAGGAAACTTTCCGCTATATCCGCAAAAATGTACTGAATGGAAAGCCCTTCCCCTGGGAAGAATAAGTTTCGGAAAGAGATTTTCAGAAAATAGCAAAAATCTCTTGACATTTGGTAAATTTTGCGTATAATAAACAAGGTCCTGATAGAGGATTAGTGTAACGGTAGCACACCGGACTCTGACTCCGTTCGCGGGGGTTCGAATCCCTCATCCTCTGCCAAAAAAACACCACCCAAATGGGTGGTGTTTTGTTTTGGCTCGGATAGGGATTCGAAGATGTAAAATGCAACAGTCCGGTGGACTTTTGCTTGCCGCCAACTGGATGGCGGCAACACCTTAGTTTTTGCCCTACCGGGCAAAAATGCAAACGAATCCCTCAGCCGACCGGATTTCAACCCCATCCACCGCAAGTGTTCCCCCTTCCCCAAATGGGAAGGTTAAGAATCTCTCATCTGCCATATACTACCCATAAAAAGCAGGATTTTTCCCTGCACCCAATCTCAGGAGTTGACTATGAAAAACCACAAAATGATTTTTACTTGGGCTTTCTTATTTGCAGAAGGTATCCTATACTATTTGATACTCACCACACAAGGCAGCACTCTGGTTGCAAGTAATTTTTGCTCTATTTTGCTTTGCTTTTTGTTCGTGCTGGCAATGGGCGGAACGCCTTTGCTTATCCTGGGTATGGCCGGCACGGTGGCGGCGGATTATTTCTTGGTGATCTGCAATCCTATGGAGCAGCTATGGGGTATGGTATGCTTTTTAATCGTACAGGCGCTCTATGCTATTTTCCTCCACCGACAGGGCTATGGTCGTGGATGGCTGGCAGCACGGTTGGGCGTATGTACACTCATTGCAGGCATTGCTTTGGTTGTTCTTGGGAAAAATGCCGATGCCCTGGCTATTGTTTCCGTACTGTACTACGCCAACATAGTAATAAACGCAGTAATGGCCTTCGGAAGATTTTCCAAATTCCCCAAATTGGCTATCGGATTTATATTATTTATCCTGTGTGATACGGTAATCGGCCTACAGGTGGCATCCCGGGGGTATCTGCCGATCGTAAAAGGGTCTCTGCTCCACCGGATTATCTTTATGGATTTTAATCTCCCCTGGTTCTTCTATCTGCCTTCCCAGGTACTAATCGCCCTGACCGCCGCGGATAAAAACAAATAATTCCTAAAAATACCGCCCGAGGAGTGAACCTTGGGCGGTATTTTTATGGTTGTATGCCTTCAAAGGCCTTCAGCGCATTGGAGATTTTCTTCAAATGCGGGATAATCTGGGATCTGGTAACACCGGCCTTTACTGTAATATTGCCATTTGCATCCACATTGTACAATTTAGATGCGTCCATATAGGCAAAGTATGTATCCTCCAGCGCTTCCATACCCGTACCGGCATAGATATTATCGTCCAGAATTTTCTTCGCTTGTGTCAGCATCTGCTCCAGCACACGCACAACATTGGCATCCGTAGCCTGGGTAACCTGCTGGATTGTCAGATTGTTGGCAAGCTGATAGGAATATCCGTCTATCGGCGTGTAGGTCTGCGCATAAGACCGCCAAGTACCGGTATCGAAGGATCCGGTATTGTTACCGCCATCATAGCTGTTGATTGTAGCTGTACCTTTGTAATGCTCACCCAACATATACCACGAGCCACAGGAGCCGTCCTCGTTTCGATCACAGGTAAAAACTGCCGCATAAATCTCGGGCTTGGTTTTTCCATCTAACACGTCTGTAGTCATATATAGGGTAAACTCACAACCTCTGCCTGTAAAGGATTGATTGCCGTTGACAGCAGTATAGTCGTCACCTGTATCCTGTCTATCATCTATATTTTCGTGCTTAATCATAACCGTAACCGGGTTTTCCACGCCGTCGATCACCATTTGCAGCTGACCGGCAAACAGCTCGTTGACCGTTGTGGAGTCATCGCTGTAGGAGCCGGTAACATTGCCGATATAGTTTGAGGACCACTCCTGACCGTTAAATTTATCGTCAATGCGTTCGCACAGGGTTTTATAGGTAGAGGGAGAATTCAAAATGTTCAAAAACTTCTCAAATACCGCTTCCTTTGCTTCCTCGACAGAGTCAACATTGATACCGAACTGGTAGTTTACCATTGTTTTGTAAGTTGTGCTTCTGCTTAATCTTGAACCCAAGGTATAGGTAACATAGAACTCCAACGTCTCTCCCGGTCCTACCTTGTTGCCATTGGGGAATTCCGTGGTAATACGAATATTATTGTTACCACCGGTTTCGTTGATTATGTTGTTATTATAGCCGTTTAAATCCTTTTGGTAGTACTCATCACGATAGGCATAGGTTCGTTTTGTATTATTAAATACGGTAATTTTATATTTTGCCCAGCCTGACGAATTACTACTTGACTTACGCAACTGCACATCCGCCACTGTTGAATAGGGTGTGAAAGTATGACTATAGTACCTACTATCTAAATTCAAATTACTGGTGCTGTCTCTATCCATCGCAATAATAAACAAGCCCTCGGGGACGGTAATCTCCGCCTTGCCGAAAATGGACAGAGTATCTGTCAGCGCCGCATAACCAATACAGGTAAATAAAACCATAAAAGAGAGTGCCACGCCAAGAACGATTTTCATCCAGTTCTTCATAGCAGCACTCTCCTTTTTTATATAGACTTTAATTATGCTCTGCCGTAAATCTCGTCAAAGTTGTCCACTTTGATTTCATAAACATACAGAAGCTTTGTATTTGTGGGAATCAGGAAACGGGTCATTGTCTCATCCCGGTTTTCGGTTGCCAGAACAGGGGCTTGCAAGGTATCCCGAATGCCCAGCATTTCCGTAAAGGTCTTAATTTCAATGATTTGGTAACCCGTATCATCAAACTCACCCTCCATCCGCTGGATGAAAGAACCGTAAGAGCTGAGGATCTTCCGGACACGGGCGGCGTAGGTAACATCCTCATTCTTTGTTAGGTGCAGATACACCGCAAGACCGATGGCCTGCAGCACCGCAAGGATGGAAGTAACAATGCCTGCCACATAGAAAAACTGCCGGCTGGAAGCATTCTTGTAGGCCAAGACCTTGCTCTCACTCTCCGGTGCGCTGGAGGTGATCTCCACGCTGAAGGTATCTGCCGCCAAGGGAATGTAAATAGATGTTGCGTAAGTGTTTTCATTCTGCTGTTCAAACTGATCGGAGGTACTGAGTACCTCTACATTGAGGGTAACGATCAGGGTGCAGGTGGCATTTTTTAGCTCGTAGATTTTCAGAAACTCCTTGGCAATGTCGTTAAACTTGCCATAATCAATGCTTACATTCTCTGCGATGGAAACACCGCGGGAGCGACGGTTGCTCATTTGGGTCAGAGGGATCAGATCCTCGGTAACGGTGTAGTAAGCATTGCCGCTGTCTTTGTCTGCGATCAGGAGCTTTGCTTCCACATTATAGTGGTAATTAAAGCCCACATTGACGGCATCCATATCCAGCCCGTATGCAAAATTCGCTTCCACGCCCTTAATCAGGGATGCGATATAAGCCTGTCCGCTGCCAATCCACTCCTCCTTAAAGAAGGGATTTTCCGCATACTGAACCTTATAGTCAATATGACTGCTTTCTGTATATTCAATATAATAGGTCTGGTTCATCCGGTCATAAATCAGGAAAGAACCGAGAGCCAGCACGGCCACCAGCCCAAGGGCAATGGCCTGGATAATTGTCCAGCGTTTTCGGTTTTTCTTATATTCCCGTCGCTTTTTGATTTCAAGCTCAGACATTCACCCATCTCCTCTCTATCTTGCAAATAAACTGCGCAGCCACAAAGTGGGAAAACCAAAATAGGGCAGCTTGTAATTTACAAGGCCTACGATGTCTCCATCCAGCCGGAAGCCGGCATCGTTGGCATCGTTGGCATCGCCCTTTGTGTAATAGCGCGTAACTTCGTTAATGATTTTTATATCCGCGATCCTATGGACAACCATACGATCGTTTTGTTCATAGACAATTACCTGTCCCTCACGGAGGAACTGGTCTTCATATTTTTCAAATATGGCCACATCGCCTTTGTTCAGCTCACCGGTCATAGAGTCGGTGGCAATCACATAAGCGCCGTAGGAAAACTGGTTAGAGATCAGCGCAATCGTACCGATCATAATTATGACTACAACCGCAGTCAATACCTTGGAAAGGGCTCTTCTAAATAAGCTCTTTTGTCCAAGTGCATAGCGTTTTTTACGCTCATACAGGGAATCAATAAAGAAATAAATAAGAATTGGCAGGAACAGATTGACAAGCGCCAAAATGCCATCGGAAATGGCAGAGCCGTAGGGAATCAAGTAGAAAACCCATACCGTCAACGCTCTGTAAATAATGTTCGGCAAGAAGCCGTAACGAACGGTTAAGTAGTTAAAAAGCAGGTTGTATAATAAGCCGGGGAAGAAACGCAGCGCCACCATATCCATAAAGCTTGCAAAGCTATGGACATCTGCAAAGCCGCCCTGAATCAGAAGCTCTGCTGCAAGGCAAATAAAGTAAGCAAATATTTTTCCCGCTTTGCCGTGCTGAACGCACAAAACGTGCCGCACGATCTCTGCACCTGCGATAATGCCGGCAATAGGCAAAATGTACTGGAAAATCACCTGCCACCGTAAACCGTAGCTTGTCCGGACAAAGCCAAACACCAGGGCAGACAGGTAGTAGAGCGTTATGTACATAAGTCCCATTACGGAAATGAGCATCAGGACTGTTTTTGCGTGAATAGACGGTGCATTTCGCTTTTTAAGGCCAAACCAGCACACCGCCGCCCCCGGTAGCAGAAGAATCGCCGCAAGAATTCTTCCGCTGCCTGCGGGAGCAAAAAGCGCGATCAGGAGGGCGGCAAGGAGCAGACCTGGAATTATGTACAATCTCTTTTTATCGGTAGCCATTGCCGCCCTCCTCTCTTATTTTACTACTACAGTTAAATTGATGTTAATTAAGCAGCAGGAGCATCTGCCACTACAACATTAGCATCAAATTTTATTGTGAATGTAGCCGACTGTTCGCTTGTAGGAGTCTTTATGAGCTTGACAGTAACAACTACATCAATGGTAGACTCTGCTGCAAGAGTTATAGAGTCGTTTACCCAGTTAACATATACGTCGAAGTAGTCATCATTAGTATTCGTCAGCTTTCCATTTGCAATTGTGGGCTTTGTAATCGTTACATCCAAATCGTTGTCATTCTTAATGGTGTAGGTAGCGATAACTTCTTCGCCAACTTCTTTTAACGCGCCAGAATTAACAGTAATTGTACCGCCATCCTTTACATCGCCGTTTTCAGCATCGTGGATAGTAGCGTTACAACCATCACCACTAATGACCTTGGAGAAGTAGATGTCCGCTTCAAATGCATCCGACACATCTTCCACTTTGACGGCAACTGTACCGCCAAGTTCAAGTTCATCAGCCAGCGCAGCGTAACCTACGCCCAGCAGCATTACTGCAACAAGCAGAAATGCTACTACTACAGTTTTTCTGTTCTTCATTTCATTTTCTTCCTTTCCTAATAGTCAATTTTTCGGAATATATAAGGCTTTGCGGCATAATAGTAAGCCTTGTATATACGGTTGCGTAACATTATACAGTTACACAGGGTAATAATATCATTTTGTTATCCGCATTTCAATCCCCCAACTAAAAATTTTTTTCATTTTTTCCAAAATTTTATACAATTTTTCGTCATTTTTTGCTGTTATACATCAAAAATCCTCCCCTGGACAGGGGAGGATTTTTCAGTTCAATCGCCAGATTGCAAAATTGAGATACGCCGCAAACATAAGCCATAGGATATAAGGAATTTGCAAAAGCGCAGACAGCCTATCTCTCTGCCAGAAGCACACCGTCATCCAAATAACCAAGCCAAGCAGAAGCAGCAGCCAGAAAAGCGCAAAGCCGTACGCCGCAGCATTAAAGAAAATCAGGCTCCAGAAGAAATTAAAGGTAAGCTGCACCACATATAAGTTTAGGCACCGATTTTTCCCCAGCTCTGCCCCGCCCAAATAGATCCGGGCAGCGCCGATACCCATCAGCGTATACAATATCGTCCAGACGATGGGAAATAAAATCATCGGCGGCGACAAGGGCGGCTGCACCACCGTTTCCTCAAAGTCCTGCATCCCGCTTCGGCTTAAAAAGCCCGATAAAGCACCGATAAACAGGGTTATCCCCACAAAAAGCGCATATGTTTTCCAATTCTTTTTCAGCATTTTTATCACCCCTGAAAGCCTATGCTGACCTTTCCCTGTCCATTCCAAAAAAGATTCCCCTTTCCCATTTTCGGCGTATTTTTCTAAATTTAGCGATTTTGCTGTAGGTTTCTTGTTTCATATTTATCATTTTGTGCAATCTGTCTAAAAATTTTCCACAAAGTTATGAATTTTGCCCCTTTCCTAATTGGCAAAAATATGTTATGTTATTGATAGAAATTTATACGGGAAAGTTCGCCTCGCAAGCTGCCCGTAAATACACAGTATAAGGAGTAATCGCTATGTTTGTAAACAAGAAGCGCTGTGTTGCTATGCTACTCGCTGGCGGACAGGGCAGCCGTCTGAAGGTTCTCACCGAGAACACCGCAAAGCCCGCCGTTCCTTTCGGTGGCAAATATCGCATTATCGACTTCCCCCTTTCTAACTGTGTCAACTCCGGCATTGATACGGTGGGTATTCTCACCCAGTATCAGCCCCTGGAGCTGAATGAATACATCGGCAACGGCCAGCCCTGGGGTCTGAACAAGTCCCACTGCTGCGCCCAGGTTCTGCCCCCCTACGCCCAGAGCAAAAAGTCTGAGTGGTACAAGGGCACAGCCAATGCCATTTACCAGAACTTAGCCTTCATTTCCCGGTTCAATCCCGAGTACGTACTGATCCTCTCCGGCGACCATATTTATAAAATGGACTACGCCGCGATGATTAATTATCACGAAAAGACCGGCGCAGACTGCACCATCGCTGTTCGGGATGTACCTCTGGAGGAGGCAAGCCGCTTCGGCATCATGAACACCCACCCCGACGGCACTATCTATGAGTTCGAGGAAAAGCCCAAGGTGCCCAAGTCCACCAACGCCTCTATGGGTATTTACGTATTTAACTGGTCTGTCCTCCGGGATTACCTGACCGCCGACGAAAACGACCCCAACTCCGAAAATGACTTCGGTAAGAACATCATCCCCAACCTGTTAAACGACGGCCGCAAGCTGATGGCCTACGGCTTTGAGGGTTACTGGAAGGATGTAGGTACCATTGACTCCCTGTGGGAGGCCAATATGGAGCTGCTGGGTAAAAACCCCGAGTTTGACATCCGCGGCACAGGTCGTAATAAGATCTACGCCCGTAACAGTGCTATGCCTTCCAGCTACGTTGACGCGAAGGCTAAAACTGTCAACTGCTTCATCGCAGAGGGTTCTGAGATTTTCGGCTCTGTGAAAAACAGCATCATCTCCACAGGCTGTTATATTGGCGAAGGCGCAACGGTAGAAAATTCCGTACTGATGCCCGGTACTGTCATTGAGACCGGTGCTATTGTCCGCCACGCCATTCTGGGTGAAAACAGCCGTGTCTGCTCCAATGCCGTTGTTGGCGGCACTTTCGCTGAGGGCGAAAAGAAGGAGATCAGCGTTACTCAGAAAAATGCCATCGTACCGGCAAACAGCGTGCTGTTCCCCGGTGAAATGCTGTAAGGGAGGAAAGATTTATGAATGTAATGGGTATTATTTTCGCCAATATTTATGACAGCTCCCTGGGCGAACTGACCAACAAGCGCACGATGGCTTCCCTGCCCTACGGCGGCCGTTACCGTCAGATCGACTTCACTCTGTCCAATATGACTGCCTGCGGCATCCGCCACATCGGTGTCATTTCCCGTTATAACTACCAGAGCCTTATGAACCACATCGGTTCCGGTGAGGAATGGGATTTGGAGATGCAGGAGGGCGGTCTGGAATTCCTCACCCCCTATGCCAGCGGCACTTCCAGCAGCTACAAGGGCAAACTGGACGCCCTGAACAGCGCAATGGACTTTTTTGGATACGGTGAAGAAGAATATGTGGTTCTGGCCGACCCCGGTATGCTCTACAATATGGACCTGAAGACCGTTGTAGAAGATCATATTGCCAGCGGCAAGGATATTACCGTTGTTACCAAATCCGGCGTTGCCAATGGTAGTAAGCGCCTGGATATGGCCATCACCTTAAAAGACGGCAACATCACCGATATGGCTGTGGACTACGAAGCACCCGCAGGTTACCTCGCTTCTATCGGCCTGTTTGTCATTGCAAAAGATCTGCTGGTTCACCACGTTAAGGAATCCGTTGCTCGGAATCTGTACCGCTTTGAGCGGGATTTCGTGCTGCGTCAGTATCAGGCAGGCAACCTGTCCGTAAATGTCCACGTTTACGACAGCACTGTGCTGTTTACCGAGTCCACCGAGGAATACTACCAGGCAAACCTGGCACTCATCGATCCCCAGATCCGCCAGAATCTGTTCTGGGGCGCACACCCCATTTACACCAAAGTTCGCGACCAGGTACCCAGCTACTACGGTGAAACCTGCAACCTGGAAAACTGCACACTGGCTGACGGTTGTATGCTGGAAGGCACGGTACGCAACAGCGTTCTGTTCCGCCACGTAAACGTAGGCGCAGGCGCAGTGATTGAGGATAGCGTGATTATGAACGACACCGTAGTTGGTGAAAACAGCTACTTAAAGTGCGTAATTCTCGATAAGGACGTTGTGGTCAGCCCCGGCGCACGACTGGTAGGCACACCCACCAATCCTGTTATCCTGAAGCGGGGTGAAACAGTATGAGGATCGCCATTGCCGCATCGGAAGGCGCGCCTTATATCAAATCCGGCGGTTTGGGAGATGTAATGGAGGCGCTGCCCAGCGCCCTCTCCCGCATCGAAGGTAACGAAGTTGCCCTGTTTTTGCCCTATTACGGGAAAATCCGCAACAATCCTGCTTACAAGACCGAGCTGGTATCCCAGTTCTATGTATCCTTAGGCTGGCGGCAGCAATATGCCGGTATTCTCCGTCTTTTGGACCGGACTGACGGTGTGCAGGTCTATTTTATTGATAACCTCTATTATTTCGGTGGTCGTGAGGGCGCAATCTACGGCGATGGCGATGACGGCGAACGATTCGCCTTCTTCTCCAAAGCCTGTTTGGATGCTATGGTCTCTATGGCCTTCATTCCCGATGTGATTCAGTGTAACGACTGGCAGACTGCAGCGCTCCCCACCTTCCTGTCTGCCCAGTATGCCCCTCTGTTCCCCGGCACAAAGTGTATGTTCACCATTCACAATATTGAATATCAGGGTTGGGCAGACGGTCCTTTCTTTGACGATGTGCTGGCCCTGCCCCAGTCATACCGGGGCATGCTGGATATGAACGGCGCTATCAATATGATGAAGGGCGCTATTGAAACTGCCCATATGGTTACCACCGTGTCCGAAAGCTACGCCAAAGAGCTGATGTATCCCTACTATGCCCATGGCCTTGACGGCGTGATTGCAAACGCCGGCTGGAAGCTTACCGGTATCACCAACGGCATCGACACAAATACCTTTAATCCCGCTACCGACCCGGCATTGCCTGCCCACTACACCAAGACCACCCTGAAAAAGGGCAAAGCCCTCTGCAAAGAAGCTTTGCAGCAGGAAGTTGGTCTGCCCCAAAAGGCAGATACGCCGCTGTTGGTTATGGTTACCCGACTGGTTGGCCATAAGGGCTTGGATCTTCTGTGCTATGCCATGGAGAATTTGCTGGCAACGGAGGATTTCCAGCTTTTGATTGTAGGTACAGGCGAAAAGAAATTTGAAGACTTCTTCAAAAATCTTGCCCAAAAGTACCCTGACCGGGTATCTGCCAAGATTGTCTTCAATTTAGGTCTTGCCTCCCGCACTTACGCCGGCGGCGACATTTACCTGATGCCCTCCAAGAGCGAGCCTTGCGGTCTTAGCCAAATGAACGCTATGCGTTATGGCACTGTGCCTGTGGTTCACGCCACCGGCGGTCTGCGGGATACCGTTCCCGGTGTGGATGAAAACGGCAAGGGCGGCTTGGGCTTCACTTTCCAAAGCTACAACGGCGACGATTTCCGCCAAGCTGTTGTAAATTGCCTGAATCTCTACCACAACCAACCGAGCGCTTTCCGGGCGCTGCAAAAATTGGATATGTCTCAGGATTTCAGCTGGGATAAGCCTGCCCAGCGGTATATGGAACTGTTTACCGCAATGTGCAATAACTAACATTCATTGGAAGCGTGCTATGCACGCTTCCAATCTTTCAAATTTACCCTTTGGAGTATGTTTATGCGTATTTTATTCGATTCCCAAAAAGAATGCTTTAAGACCCCTTTCGGCACATTAATCCCGGAAGAGGTCTGCACTTTGCATATCCATATTCCCACCTCTGTCCCCGCCACGCACGCAGAATGTGTATTCTGCCGGGAAAATGGCCAGGAGGCTTTCTCTGTTCCCATGGCTTTCCACCGCCAGGACGGTCTGTATCATATTTTCCGGGGAGAATTTTCCTTTGCAGAGACAGGTCTCTTCTTTTACTATTTCCGGATTCATAAGGAACAGGGCAGTTTCCGCCTGTTTAAGCAAGGCAGTGATACCAATATGGAAGACGGCGACTGCTGGCAGGTAAGCTGCGTTCCCGCCGATTTTACCACCCCCCAGTGGGCAAAGGGCGCTGTGATTTATCAGGTATTTCCTGACCGTTTCTGCAAAGCGGGAGAATGTGATCTCACCGGCAAGCTTACCCCCTATGTCCTCCACAAAAACTGGGAAGAAGATGTTTTTTGGCAGCCTAACGAAATGGGTCGGGTACTCAATAACGACTTTTTTGGCGGCAATTTCCGGGGTATTACCGAAAAAATGGACTATATCGCCTCTTTTGGCGTAAATATTTTGTATCTCAACCCCATTAGCAAAAGCTTTTCCAGCCACCGCTACGACACCGGCGACTACAAAACCCCCGACCCGATGCTGGGCACTTTGGAGGATTTCACCGCTATGTGCGAAGCGGCCCACGCCCGGGGAATCCGGGTGGTTTTGGACGGTGTATTTTCCCACACCGGCTCGGACAGCTTGTATTTCGACAAATACAGGAATTTCGGTGGAAACGGCGCATACTGCAGCAAAGACTCCCCCTATTATTCCTGGTATCAATTTGAAAACTATCCGGATCGTTACAAAAGTTGGTGGGGCTTTGATACTTTGCCTACCATCAATAAGCACGATCCCGGATTTATGGACTATATTATCGACAGCGAAGATTCGGTAGTGGCCCACTGGCTGAATTTGGGCGCAGACGGCTTCCGGCTGGATGTGGTGGACGAGCTGCCCGACAGCTTTGTGCTGCGGCTGAAAAACCGCATCCGTCAGCTTCGTTCTGATGCGCTGCTCATCGGCGAAGTATGGGAGGACGCCTCCAACAAAATCGCCTACGATATCCGCCGGCGGTATTTTGTGGACGGAGAACTGGATAGCTGTATGAATTATCCTTTCCGCACCGCTATTTTGGACTTTATGCGGGGAATGGACGACGGACAGCAGTTCCGTCAGCGGATTATGACTGTTTTGGAAAATTACCCGCCCCAGGTCATCTTTTGCAATATGAATATGCTGGGCACCCACGATACCCCCCGCATCTTAACCGCCCTTGTGGATTCCTTCCAGGGAAGCCGGGAGGAAATGGCACGCCGCCGTCTCTCGCCCAATCAGCGGCGGGTTGCGGAAGAACGGCTGGAAATGGCTGCGTTTCTCCAGTTTATGCTACCCGGCGCACCCAGCATCTACTACGGCGACGAAGCGGGTATGGAGGGCGGAAAAGACCCCTTTAACCGCCGCGTCTATCCCTGGGAGAAAGAAAACGCCTTCTTAGTTGCTTACTTCCGACAGCTTGGTGCTCTCCGGTCAAAAGAAGAAGCCCTGCGAACGGGCAAAACGGAATTTTGCTACGCTGCCGACGGCTTGCTTCATTTTACAAGAACAACCGCAGACAGCAAGCTCCACATCTATGTAAACCGCAGCTGCGATCCTTGGGAGATTGCCCCCAACCCGGTACTTTTCGGCAGCCGAATCATTGCCCAGGGTCCCAGCCTGCTTCGGCTTGCCCCTATGGGTCTTTGCATTACGAAAGAGAAATAAAATGGAAAAAGAGTACTTTCTGTCCGGCTACTGCCGGGTAAACGACCAGAGCCGCACGGTCAGCGCAGAATTTGAGGATGGGGTTTTGACTTTTACGGATTGCAACTACCCAGACTGCCCATACATCGATCGCTGTACCATTGCCGGACAACTGAAAGATTTAGAGAAGAAAGAGGCAGAAAATGTTTAACGGCTTTTCACCGGAGACGGTGGATTTCCTTTGGGGAATCCGAATGAACAACAATCGAGAGTGGTTTACCGAGCATAAAAAGGACTATGTTACCTACCTGTACGAGCCTACAAAGGAGCTTGGAAAACACCTGTTTACCCCTTTTCTGGATAAACCCGGCAACCTCTTAAAGGTCAGCCGCATTTACCGGGATGCCCGGATGCACTACCCCGTTCCCTACAAGGAAAGTTTGTGGATTTGTATCCGCCGGGATGTGGAGTGGTGGGCGGAAAATCCCTGCCTGTATTTTGAGATCACCCCCGACGGTATTTCCTATGGTTTTTGCCTGTGGCGGCCTCGTCCTTCCACAATGGAGGAAATTCGCCGGCATATTGCTGCCCATCCTCAGGAATTTTTGAAGCTTATTGAGGAAACCGAGGAAAAAACCGGCATTCCCATTACCGCCGACCTGTATAAGAAGCCTAAGCTCACCGATGACCCGGCGCTGGTTCCCTATTTTTCCTGGAAAGGAAACATCTCCTGTATCCGCAATTTAGAATTCTCCTCGGACACCTTTGGACCCGCCCTTGCAGAAGAGGTAGCCAGCTTTTTGGAAACCCTGATGCCCCTTTACGAGTATTTTAATCAGTTCTGTGTATAAAATTACGGGACACCGTCAAAAAAGACGGCGTCCCGTAAAAAAATATGTTTCCTTTTGGCGCAATTTGTGGTAAAGTAAAAAGGAAGGTCTATCCGCAAAAACAAAGGAGGAGCAGACTATGAAAAATACAGTTTTTAAGGGCATTGCCACGGCTATGATCACCCCTATGACATCCCAGGGTGTAGATTATGACGCCCTTGCCCGGTTTATTGATTTTCAGATAGAAAACGGCATTAACGCTTTAGTACCTACCGGCACTACCGGCGAAAGCGCCACCCTTTCCCCGGAGGAGCGGAAGGAAGTCATCCGCTTTACCCTCCGCAGAGTGGACGGTCGTGTACCTGTCATTGCCGGCACAGGCACCAACGATACACGCTTCGTTCTGGAGTTTACTCAATTTGCCTGCGACCACGGCGCAGATGCGGTTTTGGTGGTAACCCCTTACTATAATAAGGCCACCCAGGACGGTCTGATCGCCCACTACACCGCTGTTGCAGATGTTTCCGAAAAACCGGTGATTATGTATAATGTTCCCTCTCGGACAGGCTGTAATCTTCTGCCGGAGACTGTGTCCGTTCTGGCAGACCACCCTATGATTTGCGGTCTTAAGGAGGCCAGCGGCAATATGGCACAAGTGGTGGATGTGCTTGCCCAATGCGGCGACCGGCTGGATATTTACTCTGGCGAGGATGGTTTGACCCAGCCTATGATGGCTATGGGCGCTATGGGCTGTATCAGCGTAGTGTCCAATGTTATGCCCCGGGAGACAGTGCAAATGGCAGAAAGGATGCTTGCCGGGGATTTCCGTGGCGCTGCCGCGATGCAGTACCGGCTGCTGCCCCTGATCCATTCCCTGTTTAGTGAGGTCAACCCCATTCCTGCAAAAGCTGCCCTTTCGGAAATGGGTTTTTGCGAGAATTATGTACGTCTGCCTCTGACACCGATGACAGAAAAGAATAAACAGATTATGTTCGCCCGTATGCGGGAACTGGGGGTACTGAAATGAGAGCGATTATTTGCGGCGCCAATGGCGCTATGGGTAAGCTGATCCGGGATATTTTAGGGGACGAGGCCATCGGCCTTGTGAGCCTGGACGGTGAAAACAATGTGCCCCGCACTTTCGATGAACTGGGCAAAATGCAGGGCGATGTGATTATTGACTTTTCCCATCACAGCGCCGTTGCGGATGTCCTTTCCTATGCAAAAGAAAACGGTTTTGCCGCCGTCATCGGCACCACCGGCCACACCTCTGAAGAAAAGGCCTTGATCTTTGAAGCAGCCAAGGAAATTCCCGTATTTTACTCCGGCAATATGAGCCTGGGTATTGCGGTCCTTTGCAAAGTAGCAAAGCAGGCAGCCTCTTTCTTCCCCGATGCAGATATTGAAATTGTGGAAACACACCACAATCGGAAGGTAGACGCTCCCAGCGGCACAGCGCTGATGCTCTTTAATGCCGTAAAAGAAGCCCGTCCTGAAGCGGTGGCACACTGCGGCCGCGCTGGGGAAGCCAAGCGGACAAAAGAGGAGATTGGCATCCATTCCCTACGGATGGGTGGCGTTGTGGGTGTCCACGAAGTCCATATCTGCACCCCCAGCCAGACTCTGACCCTCCGCCACCAGGCAGAGACCCGTGGTATGCTGGCAGACGGCGCAGTAGATGCCGCCCGGTTTATGGTTGGCAAAAATGTCGGTCTTTACAATATGGACAATCTTTTGGCAGAAGCAGAATAAAATATAAAAAAGCCCCCTCTGACGAGGGGGCTAGCTTTTTGCCTTGCAAAAAGCCTGGGGGAGAGAAACCGGTAGATACTGTTCTCTCCCTCAGTCATATTGCCGGGTTTCGGCAATATGACAGCTCTGCCAAGCCCGCGCCCCTTTTGTCCGCTTCGCGGACATTTTCCCCGCTAACGGGGAAATCTACCCTCGTCAGAGGGAGCCAAAGGCACATCTATGCCTTTAGGAAACATAAAAAGCGGACGGTTGAACCGTCCGCTTTTCTTATGTGATTACAGGTAAGCCTTGATTTCCTCGGATGCCAGCTCAGCATCGTCAGAAACAGTGATGGTGATTTCCATAAAGTTGGCCTCGGCAAACTGAGCGCACCAGAGGATAAACTCCTCGCCGGCTGCCCGGTCAGCACCGATGGTCTTATACAGGTTGTCGATGTACACATTGGTAATATCGTAATTGCCTGCGTGCAGACCACTGAGCAGACCCTTCAGCATATCAGCATTGCTGATACCGTATTCCTTGGAGTCAACCAGGCGGACTTTGTGGGGCAGGTCGTAGGTCAGCTTCTGACCGTACTCAATGCAAACCACGTCGCCGTGTGCGTGGGCAACAGCCTCACGAATGGAATCGATCATCTTCTTGGTCTTGCCGGAACCCTTCAGGCCCATAATAACATGAATCATCGGAAACTCCTCCTTTGCTTGCAGCATTTCTTGCTGTATATAGATTTTAACAGTTTTCCCCGCTTATTGCAAGGGGCAATCCGCAAATTTACAAAATATTTTTATGCTTCGTAGCCGGGTTTGCCCAAAAGCTTAAACATATTGCGCTTGTAGAACTCCACACCGGGCTGATTGAAGGGGTTAACACCCAAAGAATATGCAGAAACGCTGCAGGCCAACTCGAAGAAATAGAACATTTCGCCCAGCTTGGCAGCGTTCAGCTCGCCCATATCTACAGTGATGACAGGGACATCACCGTCTACGTGAGCTGCCAATGTGCCCAGGTAAGCCTTTTCGTCTACAAAGTCCAGGGTGCGGCCTTCTAAGTAGTTCAGACCGTCCAGATTCTTGCTGTCGCCACCGACCACAAACTTCTGCTGGGGAGCGTCAAATCGAACCATTGTCTCAAAGATATTCCGCTCACCCTGCTGGATCATCTGACCCAGGGAGTGCAGATCTGCGGTAAACTCAGCGGTAACAGGGAAAATCCCCTTGCCGTCCTTCCCTTCGCTCTCGCCGAAGAGCTGCTGCCACCAGCCGCCCATCATCTTGAAGCCGGGCTCAAAGGACTCCAGGATCTCAATGCACTTGCCGTTGCGGTACAAGAGGTTTCTTGCAGCGGTGTACAGCCATACGGGGTTTTCAAAGGAGCGCAGGTCGTAATCCTTCTTTGCCTGCACAGCGCCGGACATCACTTCCAACGGATCAATGCCGGCAACTGCCATGGGCAGCAGACCAACAGCGGTCAGCACAGAGTAACGACCGCCTACGTTGGGGGGAATGACGAAAGTCTCCCAACCCTCTTCCATAGCCATCTGCCGCAGCGCGCCCTTGCAGGGGTCGGTGATGGCATAAGTACGGGCGTTTGCCTCGTCAATGCCGTACTTTTCTACCAGCATAGAACGGAGGGCGCGGGTCGCGATAGCAGGCTCAGTGGTGGTGCCGGACTTGGAGATGATGGCGATGGAGAAATCCTTGCCATCCAGCAGTCTTACCAGCTCATTCCAGGCTCTTGTGGACAGGCCGTTGCCTGCAAAGAAAATCTGGGGATCGCCCTTGCCCTTGCCGATATTGTGGTTAGTACCCTGGAGCAGTTCTATGGCTGCCCGGGGGCCTAAGTAGCTGCCGCCAATGCCGATAACGACAAACACATCGGAATTTGCCCGGATGCGCTTGGCAGCGGCGCGGATTCTTGCGATTTCATCGGTCTCTTCCATACTGGGCAGGTTCAGCCAACCGATAAAGTCATTGCCTTCGCCGGTGCCCTCGGTCAGGGTCTGGTGAGCCGCAAACACTTCCTTTTCCATAGCCAGCAGGTCCGGCAAAGAAAGCTGCCCCCAAATGTTAGATATATCTACTTTGATCATAGTCAGTAGCCTCCTAATTTTTATCTCATAATATACTATCACACAAAAATCACAAACACAAGGGAGAACTTTTCATTTTTGTATAGCTTTTTGGGAATTTTTGTTGTATGATAAAATTACTTTTTGGAGGTGTTAATTATGCGTTACGGTTTTGGTATTGATTTAGGCGGCACAACCGTCAAATTGGCTTTTTTTGAGGAGAATGGCACTTGCCTGGACAAATGGGAAATCCCCACAGTTAAAGATAACGACGGCGAGCAGATTTTGCCGGATATCGCTGCTTCTGTAAAGGCATATCTGGAAGAAAAGCAGATTCCTCAGAAAGATGTGCTGTGTATTGGCATCGGCGTTCCCGGCCCGGCAGATGCCCAAGGTATCGTCCCTGTTTGTGTC
This sequence comes from Faecousia sp., assembly GCA_045658625.1. Classification (GTDB taxonomy): domain Bacteria; phylum Bacillota; class Clostridia; order Oscillospirales; family Oscillospiraceae; genus Faecousia. Next base: position 11,661 of record JAZOVI010000104.1, on the reverse strand, counting down.
AACTTAGGCTGGGGCAAAAAGGATGTTCCCAAGGAATTGGGCCAGCTCACCGGTCTGCCTGTTGCCTGCGGCAACGATGCTACCCTTGCTGCCTTAGGCGAAGGCTGGATGGGCGCAGGAAATGAGAATATGGTATTCGTAACTTTAGGCACAGGTGTTGGCGGCGGCATCGTCACCGGCGGCAAAATCATTGCCGGTGTCCACGGCGCAGGCGGTGAGATTGGTCACATCTCCCTCTGCCCCGAAGATACCATCCCCTGCAGCTGTGGAAAATACGGCTGCGCCGAGCAGTACTTATCCGCCACCGGCATTGTCCGTTTGGCAAAGGAAGCGCTGGCTCTCCCCCACGAGACCTCTGCGCTGGATAATGGGGAATTGTCTGCCAAAAGCATTTTCGATGCCGGACGGGAGCAAGACCCTCTGGCCCTTAAGGTTCTGGATCGGTATTTCGATTTGATGGGTCGTTTTCTGGGCATACTGTGCTGCGTCATCGATCCGGATGTGATCGTACTGGGCGGCGGTGTCAGCAAGGCAGGACAGATGCTGCTGGACGGCGCTTTAGAGCCCATGAAGAAATACGCCTTTGCCCCCTGCCGGACCACCCGGCTGGCCATTGCAACTTTGGGCAATGACGCAGGTATTTACGGCGCATTTAAGCTGGCGCTGCAGAATTTTGGTTAAAATGGAAGCCCTCGGTACGCCGGGGGCTTCTTTTGTTACCTTTTTGCGTTTTTTTGAAAATTTTTAACAAAATTCGTGACATTTCGGATTATTTGTGATATAAACAATAGGATGCATTTTTTATTTAACAAAATCCTATACGAGGAAGTGAGCCCGTGGAAAATTATACAAAGTACGCACTAAAGACTACCGAGGAACTAAGCGCTCTGCTGGAAGGCAAAGACAATCTGTTCGTGGTGGCCTGCAATAAGTGCTACAAAGCGTTTGACACAATTCATGAGCCAGAGCTGGAGAACTTTGCGAAGCTGGCCGAAGGCTTGGGAAAGACGATAATCGGCACAGCAAAGGCAGATTTCCTCTGCAACGAGTGGAAGGCCAAAAAGGGTCTGCCGGATATGATCCCCGAAAATGCAGAGCATATTGTGGTGATCTCCTGCGGCTTAGGCGTGCAAACGGTAGCTGCCATTGCTGATGCACCTGTTTATACCGCAACCAACTCTATTCACTATACCGGTCATCACGGTATGGCCCTGACCAAAAAAGCCTGCGATGCCTGCGCCCAGTGTTACCTCGGCATCACCGGAGGCATCTGCCCTGTAGTAGACTGCTCCAAGAGTCTCTTAAACGGTCAGTGCGGCGGCGCAAAGAACGGCAAGTGCGAAGTCAGCCCCGATAAGGACTGCGCCTGGGAGAAAATCCAGCAGCGGCTGGCCGCCCAGGATCGTCTTCAGGAACTGTCTGCCCAGCCCGTTCAGCTGCGGGATTACAACAAGGTCAATTTCAAGGTCATTAACGAATATGTGAAAAATATCCGCCAGCAGCGCTTTGAGGGCTGGTACGGCGGCATTCATCCTGTAGAAAATATTGAAGCCACCGAGCATAAGCCCCTGGTGCGCTTCCCTTCCCCAAAAATTGCAGTATTCCCTCTTTCTATGCATTTGGGCGCGCCTGCCGATCCCATTGTTTCTGTGGGCGATTATGTAGCGGTAGGTCAGAAAATCGGTGAAGCCGCCGGTTTCATCTCTGCCCCTATCCACAGCAGCATCAGCGGCAGGGTAATTGCCATTGAGGAGCGTCCTCACGCTACCCGCGGCACTTGCCTGAGCATCGTAGTGGAAAATGACGGTAAGGACACCCTCCACGAATCCGTCAAGCCCAACAAGGCTTTGGAGGCGCTGACCTCTGAAGAAATTATTGAAATCGTAAAAAATGCCGGTATTGTCGGTATGGGCGGCGCCGGCTTCCCCACCTATGTGAAGCTGAACCCCGGCAAACCCATTGATGCGGTCCTGGTCAATGCCTGTGAGTGCGAGCCTATGCTCACCGCCGACCATCGGGTGCTTTTGGAGTTTTCCGACGATATTATCTTCGGTCTGCAGGCTGAAATGAAGACAGTAAACGCCCCCAAGGGTATTATCATTATCGAAGAGAACAAGCCCGATGCCATCGCCCTCTTCCGGGAAAAGACTGAAAGCATTGACGGCATCGAGGTTCTGGAGGTCTCTACCCAGTATCCCCAGGGCGGCGAAAAAATGCTCATTAAGCGGGCGTTGGGTCGCAGCGTTCCCAGCGGCGGTCTGCCTGCCGATGTGGGCGCTTGCGACAGCAACGTTTCCACCGTCAAGGCCATTGCCGATGCCATTAAAACCGGTATGCCTCTTATCGAGCGTGTGACTACCGTTACCGGCAAGCACATTCCCAACCCCGGCAACTTTATCGTACGTATCGGCACACCTGCTGCCGAGCTGGTAGCCGCCTGCGGCGGCATTTCCACCCAGAATGTAGTTATTAAGGCCGGCGGTCCTATGATGGGCTTCCCCCAGACCACGCTGGATACCCCCATTATGAAGGGCTCTAACGGCATTATTACCCTTGATGACGACGAGACAGAGCCCAATGAATGCATTAAGTGCGGCCGCTGTGTCGATGTCTGTCCCATGGAGCTGAAGCCTCTGCATTACTTTAAGCTGGTAGGCGCCCAGGACTTCCAGGGCTGCAAGGATATGCACATTATGGATTGTATGGAGTGTCGCTGCTGCGAATATATCTGCTCTTCCAAACTGCCTCTGGTCACCATGATCAAGATGGGCAAAAATGGCGTAAGGGGGATGAAGTAAAATGCTGATTACCGAACTGAAAAACAAAGACGCAATCTGCCAACAGCTTGGCAAAAAGGTTTTTATTCTGGTCTGCCACGGCTGTAAGGAAATTCACTTCCCCGAGCAGGAAGCAGACGCCTTGATCGCCCAGCTAACCGCTGACGGTCTGGTGGTTGGTACTTTGGTAACTGACTATATCTGCAATGTGGAAAATTTGAAGCTGCGGCTGCAGAAGCAATCTGCCATTGAGGATGCGGATACCATTTTGGTGCTGTCCTGCGGCGTAGGCGTACAGACGGTTGCCGATATGTATGCTACAAAGCGAGTCTGCGCCGGTTGCGATACTTATGCGCTGCCCGGTTTCCAGGGTGTTACACCGCTTACCCATAACTGCCACCAGTGCGGCGAGTGCTTCCTGAACCTGACGGGCGGCATTTGTCCCCTCACCGCTTGCTCCAAGAGCCTGATTAACGGCCAGTGCGGCGGCGCAAAGAACGGCAAGTGCGAGGTCGACCCCGATATGGAATGTGGCTGGGAGCGTATTCAGAAGCGGCTGGAAAAAATCGGTCGTTTGGATGCGCTGAAGTGCCCTGTACAGGTTCGTAACTACGCCATCGATGAAAAATGAGGAGAAATAGATAATGAGAATTACTGAACTTTTTGATAACGGTCAGTTTGTTGTCACCGCAGAGGTCGGCCCTCCCAAAGGCATTCATGTTGACCACCTGGTAGAGGAAGCCAAGGAGTACCTCAGCGGCATTACCGCTGTGAATGTAACCGATAACCAGTCCTCTGTGATGCGTATGGGCAGCCTGCCCACCTGCATCGCCCTGAAAAACGCAGGCCTGACCCCCATTTTGCAGCTGACCTGCCGTGACCGCAACCGGATTGCCCTGCAGTCCGAGCTGCTGGGCGCTGCTATGCTGGGCATTGATAACATTCTGTGCCTCACCGGCGACCACACCAAGATGGGCGACCATCCCGGCGCAAAGCCTGTATTTGACCTGGACTCCGTTTCCCTGTTGCACGCTGCCTGCCAGCTGGAAAAGGGCATCGACCTGGGCGGTCAGCCTCTGGTTGGCGAGCCTCCCAAGTTTGCTAAGGGTGCAGTTGTTTCTCCCTGCTCCGACTCTGTGGATGCCCAGCTTGCCAAGTTGGAGCGTAAGGTAATGGCCGGCGCAGAGTATTTCCAGACCCAGGCTGTCTTTGATTCCGAGAAGTTCATCCAGTTCATGGAGAAGGCCAAGCAATTCGGAAAACCCGTGCAGCTGGGTGTGATTATCCCCAAATCTGCCGGTATGGCAAAGTTTATGAACAATAACGTAGCAGGTGTCCACGTTCCTCAGCATATGATTGACGCTTTGGCTGCCGACAAAGAGCGGGCAAAGGCCGGCATCACCGGTGTGGAAATCGCTGCCCAGATCATCCGGGAGTGTAAGCCCTACTGCCAGGGCGTGCATATTATGGCCCTGGGCTGGGAAGCCAAAGTTCCCGAGCTGCTGAAAATGGCAGGTATCTAAAAAATAGCGGGCTGTCCGATCGGACAGCCCGTTTTGCTGCAAAAAAGGATGTGCTTTTCAGCACATCCTTTTTCTTATATTTCCTTGTACATCAAACCGGCATCGTCTTTACGGACATTGTCGGCCACCTGAACGACCTCTACAGATACCGTACGGGGACCCATAGAAATCTCAAGCCGGTCGCCCACTTTTACCTCATAGCTGGCCTTAACCACTCTGCCGTTAACACTGATACGACCATTGTCGCAAGCTTCGTTGGCAACAGTGCGCCGCTTAATAAGCCGGGAAACCTTCAGGTACTTATCCAGACGCATTACTTGGAAACGAGATCCTTCAGAGCCTTGCCTGCCTTGAATACGGGCTGGGTGGAAGCAGGAATCTGGATGGTCTCCTTGGTGCGGGGATTCAGACCGGTGCGAGCTTCACGCTTCTTGGTATCGAAAATACCGAAGCCGGAAACCTGGACCTTGTCGCCATTGGCCATAGCCTGAGCGATGGTCTCAAAAGTAGCGGCAACAACGCGGTCAGCATCCTTCTTAGTCAGGCCGGCCTTTTCAGCTACGGCAGCAATGAGTTCAGCTTTAGTCATAATATTCTACCTCTCTTATTTTTTAATGGCTACCATAAAATTACCATATTGTTGTGGAAATTGCAAGGGGTTTTTTATTTATAACCTTAAGATTTTGGCGATTTTTTCCCCTTTTGGCAGAAGATAGCAGTCTTCTTTTGTAATGGTACGGGTCAAGACCACCATTACAAGGTAAACCACCGCGCCTACGCAGATCGGCGCGCCGCAGAGGATAATGCGGCTGGTGATATGCAAAACATTCTGCAGTACCCACAGCACACCCCAAACTGCCACGCCCATCACCGCTGCAGGAAGCGCAGGCCGCAGGAGATTGGTAAGCAGCTTAGGCTTTTGCGGTACACAGCGGCGGATGGCCGCCAGATTTAATAGCGCAATGCTCACGTAGCAAAGGAGTGTGCCAATGGGAACACCCAAAATGCCAACAGCGGGGTTGCCTGCCAGGAAATAAACCACTACCAGCTTCACAATGCCGGAAAGGAGCATATTGATGACCGGCACGTGGGCATAGCCATGGGACTGAAGTACCACATTGGTGTACTGGATAACGGTGTAAGCGTAAATGCAAGTGCCCAAGAGGCCCATCAGCTGACCGGCAAGGGTCAGCTTCAGCCCTGTGTAGCCACCCAGCAGCGCCATAACCGGCTCCGCCAGCACCACAAGACCTACGGCGCAGGGCATAGAGATAAGGCCGGTAATCCGGGCAGCAGATTCCTCGGTGGAGCGAACCTGCTGATCCTTTTTAAGGGTCAGGTATTCGGTAATGGCAGGCAGAACGCTTGTGCCAATGGGGATAATAAAAGCGCAGGGCATATTGAAGATGGTCTGAGCAAAATTGTAGATACCCTTGAGGTTTGCCGCCACCTGGGAGCTGATCTGCTGAGCTGTGAGACCCGGAGTAGCTGCCGTTACCTGCTCCCGAAGAAGGTCAATGACCGCCCCTGTGTAACGGTTGGTGTTCAGGAGGTCTACAATCCGATCCATATACAGACCGGTTTCCACTACGGTCAGCAGTTGCAGACCAGCAGAGCCGATGGTAATGGGAACAGCTACTTTGAGAAGCTCTTTTGCGGTTGTACCGAAGCTTTCAGGGGTGTCGCTGCTTTCAGGAAGGGCTTTATAGGCTTTCTGCAGCTTTGTAACCAGATAAGCCGCCGAAACCATACAGCTGACCGTAACACCCAAAATCGCGCCGGCGGCTGCCAGGTGGACCTGGGAAGTAAATCGCATCAGGCAGAACGCCAAGGCAAGACCCACTATGAGCTTTACAAAGGCCTCCAGCATTTGGGAGCGAGAGGTGGGGCGCATATTGCCCTGACCCTGGAAAAAGCCCCGGCTGGGGGACATAATGCCCATAAACAGGGCGCAGGGCGCAAGACACAAAATGGCCGCCCAGGCATCGGGCTGTTCCATCATCTCTGCCAGCCAGTGGCAACCCACCACCATCACCGCTGTGCTGAAAATACCCAGCGCCAAAAACACGGTACGGGAGGTCTTGTAGATCCTGCGAACCTGATTGTAATTGCCCAGGGAATTTGCTTGGCTGATGAGCCGGGAGGTTGCGATGGGCAGGCCTGCGGTGGAGATCATCAGCAGCACCGAGTAAATATCGTAGGCGGTGGTGAAATAACCGTAGCCCTGGTCGCCAATGATGCCCTTGAGGGGAATCTTATACAGTGCGCCAATGACCTTTACCACCGCTACCGCAATGGCCAATAGAGCTGCGCCGTGGAGAAAGCTTTGCTTGTTATTCTTTTCCATTTTCGCCCTCCCTTATTCTGCCTGGTCGTGGAACAGTTTGGGGATGGCGTACTCTGTAAGGGTCTGCACAACAGAGCCGAGGTCGATGGTGGGGAACTGACCGTTTTGATAGAGGATTTTGCCTCTTACCATTGTCATGGCCACATCACCGCCCTTGGCGGCAAATACCAAGCTGGAAAGAACATTATGGCAGGGCATCAGGTGGGGTGCGGAGAAGTCCACCAGGGCGATGTCCGCATCCATTCCCACTTTCAGCATACCGGTATTTTCGGCTCTGCCCTGGGCTCTTGCGCCGCAGACCGTTGCCATCATCAGGAGCGCCGGAGCAGGCATCGCAGAAGCATCGTTTCCGAAGGTCCGGGCGTTAAAGGCAGTCTGGCGCATCACTTCGAACATATCCAAGTTACCGCAGTCTACAGCGCCGTCTGTTCCCAACGCCACATTCATACCGGCTTTTACGCAAGCGGAAATGGGGGTGCTTGCCCGACCAGCCTTACCATCGGAAATGGGGGTTGCCACAGCGGAGACGCCCTTTTTGCCCAAAATCTTTCGATCGGTTTCGGACAGGGCTGTGCAGCCGGCGGCGGTGGCAGGCACATTGAAAAGACCGTGAGCAGATAACAGCTCCGTCTGGGTGAGGCCGGTGCGTTCCTCGCAAGAGGTTGCCTCTTCCTCCGTTTGCGCTAAGTGGAGCTGGATTCTCAGGTTTTCCTCCATCGCATAAGCGGAAAGGCCTTCCCACAGCTTATAGTTACTGGTGTACTCGGCGTGGATGCCGCAATCAATCTTAATTCTGTCGTTGTCGTGGCCATTCCATTTTTCCACTACCCGGCAAAGCTCTTTGCATTGCTCGTCGGTCTCAAAGTCGAAATCCTCGCTCTCGTCAATAAAGCGATTGGCAGACAATGCAATATTTGCTTTGATGCCGGCTTCTGCGGCAGCTTCCGCCACGGCATTAGGGAAATAGTAGAGGTCAGATACAGAAGTAATACCAAACCGCAAACACTCCGCAATACCCAAAAGCGCAGAGGCTTTGGCGCACTTGCTATCCATCTTGGCTTCCTTTTGGAGAAGCTGGGTAAGGGCTTCCTTATTTTCCGCATCGTCAAGATAGCCACGGAGTACGGTGGTGGCAAGGTGGGTATGGGCATTTACAAGACCGGGGATGGCTACCATACCCGTACCGTCAATAATGGTTGCAGGGGTCTCCTCCGGAGCGGAATTGCCTATGTAGGTAATTTTTCCGCCGCAAATACCGATGAAGCCGCCGAACACCACGTCCATTTTGTCGTTCATCGTTACCACGGTAACATTGGAGATCAGCGTATCCATTCAAACACTTCCTTTCATCAGGGCAAACAGTTCTTCCTTTTGGCGCAGCACATCGTCTATCTGGGCGATATACTGCTCCGGGAATTTGGGATTGTGGAAGCGCTGGTGCGCCCCACCCGGTAAATTCACTTTATTCATACCACCGCCGCCTAAGGACAAGATGGGGTGGATTTCTTCCATCATATAAATATTATACAGGCAATCCTTGCCATTTTTACTCCAACCAACGTTTTCAAAACTGCCGGACATATATTTCTGCCGGTAAAGATAGTAAGGTACATAGCTCTCCGCGGATAACTTTTCGCCCGCATAGGCCACCATTTGGGAAACCGCAGCATAGTCAGGCAGCCCTACCCGCTTTTCAAAGAGGTCTGCGCCTTTTTTAAGAGCCAGGGTATGTACCGTAATGTTAGCTGGATTTAATGCCGCTACCCGGTCAAGAGAGCGCACAAAACCCTCCACGCTATCTTGAGGCAGTCCTGCAATCAGGTCCATATTGATAGCGTCAAAGCCCGCATCGACTGCCAGGGCGTAGCATTTTTCCACATCCTGGGCGGTATGGGGTCTGCCGCAAGCCCGCAGAACGTGATCCTCCATGGTCTGAGGGTTAATGCTGATGCGATCTGCGCCGCCGGCACGGATAACACGGAACTTTTCTGCGTCCAATGTATCGGGTCTGCCGCCCTCCACCGTAAATTCTATGCAGCGGTGCAGATCCAAACCCTCTTGAATGCCATTCAAGAGCCGCTCCATTTGAGAAGCAGAGAGGGTAGTAGGCGTACCGCCGCCAATATAGAGGGTGCGGATATGCTTTCCGGAGTCCCGAAGCAGCTTTCCCGTAAAAGCAAGCTCCTTTTGCAGGGCTTCCAGATACGGCTCCATCAAATCCATCCGCTTCCCTACCGTACGGCTGACAAAGCTGCAGTAGGTACACCGGGTGGGGCAAAAAGGAATGCCCACATAGAGGGAAATATCCTCTTTTTCCATATTTTCCACCGCATTTACGGTAGAAAGGGAGCAATCGAGGGCTAAGCGCCGTCTGCTGTCTGTAACATAGTACACATCCTTTAGCAGGCGGTCTGCGCTTTCGGTTGTGCCGCCCTCTAAAAGATGCTTGGTGGTGATTTTGGTAGGCCGTACGCCGGCTAACGCGCCCCAGGCGGGAATTTCATCCAGGTGGGGCAAGGCGGCAGCGTAGTAGCTTTGCTGCAGGACGCGGCGGCGGGAGCGTACGGTCTCCTCCCCTGCCCGGATTCGCTTTACTACCCGGGTCTTTTTGCCGCAGATAGTAATTTCCGTTACGGCGGTGAGCCAGGTTTCTCCCCTATGAAGACGGGAAACCGCATTCCCTTCCTGCCCGGCAGGAAACAGCGCCATCTGCAGCTGGGAAACAGCATATTCTTCTGTATGACCCGTAAGCTCTAATTTCATAGCGCGCCTTTCATATAGGGATTATGCTCCCGTTCGTATTGCAATGTGGTATCCTCCCCGTGTCCGGGAAATACCTGATAATCGCCACTAAGGGCGCTGAGTTTTGCCAATGACTTTTTCATATCCCCGGGGTTACTGCCGGGAAAATCTGTTCTGCCGCACGAGCCGGCAAAGAGGGTATCTCCTGCAAAGATAGCATCTTGGCAGATGAGGCACACCGAACCGGGGGTATGTCCGGGGGTGTGCAAAACCGTAAAGGTAAGACCCGCCACGGACAGTATATCTTCATAGCTGTCTGTGCTGTACAGCTCCCCTGCGGTCATAAATTTGGGAAGTGTTTTTTCTTCCTCCCGCAGGTAGACCCGGCAACCGGTTTCCTCCGCAATTTTGCGGACACCGCCTACGTGGTCGAAATGGCCGTGGGTCATCAAGATGGCTGAAACGCTCTTGCCCTGCTGACGGACAAACTCCAGTATCTTTTCCGGCAGATAACCGGGGTCAATGAGGATACAATCATCCCGCCCCGCCTGCCATACCATATAACAGTTGGTTTGATAATCGCCCACAGGCATTGTAATAATTTCCATAGCGCTCACTTTCTGCGAGGTGTATCTAAAAGTACATCTGTATCCAAAATCAGAGTAACAGGGCCATCGTTGACCGATTCCACTTTCATATCCGCGCCAAACTCGCCGTGTTGGGGCGCAAAGCCCAAATCGGCACAGTCGGACAGGAACTGTTTGTACAGGCGGTTGCCCAATTCCGGGTTTGCCGCATCGGTAAAGCTGGGACGGCGGCCTTTGCGGCAGTTGCCGTAAAGGGTGAACTGGCTGACCACCAGCACCTCACCGCCCACATCGGAAAGGCCTAAATTCATCTTCCCGTTTTCGTCCTCAAAAACCCGAAGACCCAAGGCCTTTTCTGCTAAATACCGGCATTTTTCCTCTGTATCCTCCGGGCCGACGCCCAAAAGGATCAGGAAGCCTTTGCCGATTTTTCCAACCACCTGACCGTCAATGGTTACGGAGGCAGAAGTTACTCTTGTCAGTACTGCGCGCATAATTTCCCTCTCAATTCTGGCCTCTGCGAGAGCCGATCACATCCCGGATGCTCAAAAGCTTATTGCGGATGGCTTCCAACTCTGCCACATTCCGAACCTCAAAACGGACAGTAAACACACTGTGACCGCCGGGCATATCCTTACCAAAAAGTTCCTTAACCCGGACGCGAGCGGTAGTCATTACCGTGGCCACATCCAAAAGCAGGCCATCCCGGGTAATGCAATCCAGTTCCAGGGTGGTATCAAAGGGTTGCTCCTCCATATTGGCCCAACGGACACGCACCCAGCGAGCCGCCATTTCCGGGTCATCTCGGTGAGCCGCATTGGGGCAGTCTGCCCGGTGAATGGAAACGCCGAAGCCCCGGGTGATAAAGCCGATAATGGCATCTCCCGGCACGGGGGTGCAGCACTTGGAGAATTTGATCATACAGGAGTCAATACCCTCCACAATAACGCCGTTGGCGCTGTGGCGGCTGTGCTTGGCGTTTTCGCTTTCCGGCGCCAGGCGCAGAGGCATGGTTTTTTCTGCCTGAGGCTTGGATGCCCGGTTAATATCGTCCCGGATTCTGCCCACGGCCTTGGTGGCGGTCAGGCCGCCGTAGCCGATGGCGGCGTACATATCATCCCAAGTGTCAAAGGCCAGCTTTTTAAGAAGCGCACTTTCCAACTCCGGGTCGGTAAGGGCGGATAGGGGCAGCATCAGGCGGCGCATTTCCGCTTCAAAGCTGCTGCGGCCGTGGAGTACGTTCTCCTCCCGCTTTTCCTTTTTGAACCACTGCTTGATTTTCGTCCGCGCCTGGTTGGACTGACAGATATTCAGCCAGTCCCGGCTGGGGCCTTTGGCGGTTTTGGAGGTGATAATCTCCACAATGTCGCCGTTTTTTAGCGGGGTGTCAATATTGCTGATCCGGTTATTGACTTTGGCGCCCACCAGGGAATTGCCAACACCGGAGTGGATGAAATAGGCAAAGTCGATGGGTGTGGAGCCTGCGGGCAGGGATACAATCTTACCCTTGGGGGTAAAGACGAACACCTCATCGTCAAACATATCAATTTTGAAGGAGCTGACGTAGTCCTCCGCGTCCGTATCCTGCTGGCTTTCCAGCAAGCGGCGAATCCACTCGAAATCCCGGGCATCGCCGCTGCCCTGCTTATATTTCCAGTGGGCGGCAACACCGTATTCCGCAGTCT
>JAZOVI010000103.1:0-16047 GCA_045658625.1 Faecousia sp. | reverse complement strand
CCACCGAGTCCTACGGCTACACCGAGGACGAGATCGTTTCCTCCGACATCATCGGCATGACCTTCGGTTCTCTGTTCGATGCTACCCAGACCATGGTCAACAAGCTGCCCGACGGCAAGACCCAGGTTCAGGTTGTTTCCTGGTACGACAACGAGAACTCCTATGTTTCTCAGATGGTCCGTACCATCAAGCACTTCTCCACCCTGCTGTAATTCAGCAAGTTAAGAGAACTTTCAATCCCCGTTCCGTGAGGAACGGGGATTTTTTACTTGCTTAATAGGGGCGGTTTTTGTATAATAAACGCAGATAAAGAAGAGGGAGGCTTTCCTATGGCAAAGCTTTATTTTAAATATGGCGCAATGGGTTCCAGTAAAACCGCCCAGGCGCTGATTACCAAGTATAATTATGAAGAAAACGACCTGAATGTATGGCTGATCAAGCCCGGCGCAGATACCCGGGACGGCGCAAATATCGTCAGAAGCCGGATTGGTCTGCAGGCAGATGCCCAGGTAATTCCGGCAGATATGGATGTGTACGCATTTTTCGCCGCCAATAAGGCCGGCGCTTGCGATGTGGTCATTCTGGATGAGTGCCAGTTTATGACCCCGGCCCAGATTGATCAACTCCGAGCCATTGTCAACGACTACAATATCCCGGTTATGTGTTTCGGTCTCCGGACGGATTTCCAGACCAAACTCTTCCCCGGTTCGATGCGGCTGATGGAAGTTGCAGATAATATCGGAGAAATCAAGACCATCTGCGATTGCGGCAACAAAGCCACCGTCAATGCCCGTATCAGCGACGGTTACATTGTTACCGAAGGCGATCAAGTTTTACTTGGCGGTAACGACGCCTATATTGCTATGTGCCATAAGTGCTACATTCAGGGTATCCGGGAGCACAAGAAAATTAAGCTCCACGGGCAGAACTGAATACAAAAACCTTGTCGCTCCAATGGGAATGACAAGGTTTTTTGTTAATATTTTCCGCCTGCGGGACGGGAAACCCGTCCCCTACGATGTGTAATCGGTGGTGCGTTCCAGGAGATTGCCACGTCGCTTCGCTCCTCGCAATGACAGCTATAATTGTCAATTATTTTAGCCGGCGGAGTCGAATTGGGCATTGTAGAGCTTGTAATAATGGCCTTTCTGCGCCATTAAAGATTCGTGGTTGCCCTGTTCTACTACCTCGCCCTTATCCAGCACCAAGATGTTATCTGCAGAGCGGATAGTAGATAAGCGGTGAGCAATAACAAAGCAGGTTTTGCCTTTCATAAGCTGACGCATAGCATCCTGAATCCGCTGCTCGGTGCGGGTGTCCACATTGGAGGTGGCTTCGTCCAAAATCAGCATATGGGCATCCAAAAGCATTGCTCTTGCGATAGTGAGTAACTGCTTTTGGCCTTTGGAAATAGATGCTCCGTTATCGGTCAGGACGGTATTGTAGCCCTCGGGCAGGCGGGTGTTATAGCCGTGGATATGGGCAGCTTTGGCAGCTTTCACCACGTCTTCCATCGTGGCGTCCGGTTTTCCGTAGGCAATATTTTCAAAAATCGTGCCGTTAAAGAGCCAGGTATCCTGGAGAACCATGGTATAGGCCTTTCGCAGAGAATACCGGGTGATTTCCCGAATATCACGGCCGTCCAGCAACACTTTTCCGCCGTCCACATCATAAAACCGCATTAAAAGATTGATGATGGTGGTTTTGCCTGCGCCGGTATGGCCGACAATAGCGGTCAGCGAACCGGGAGCGGCGTGGATATTCAGCTTTTTTATGATGGGTTTTTCCGGTAAGTATGAAAAATCCACTTGCTGGAATTGCACATCGCCGGACACTTCCGTGATAACTACTGCATCCGGGGCATCCTCCGCTTCCGGCTCTGCATCAATAAGGGCAAACACCCGCTCGGCGGCGGCGAGGGCGCTTTGCAAGTCTGCAAAGATGTTGGCAAGCTCATTGACAGGGCCAGAGAATTTTCGGGAGTACTGAATAAAACTGGAGAGATTGCCTAAAGTAACACTTCCCCGGTAAAACAGCACTGCGCCAAAAAGACACACCAACGATAGAGAAATATTGCTGATGAAATTCACCACAGGGCCGTTCATTGTGCCGTTTGCTTCAGCAGTGGTGTAGGCTTTGATAGCCACATCATTCTTTTCATCGAATTCCTGTAATACCGCATCCTCTCGGCCATAGGCGCGGGTGGTGCTGTGGGCGGTGAGCATTTCTTCCACAAAGCCGTTCAGCGCGCCCAATTTCCGGGAGCGCTCCCGGAACAGTTTTCTTGTCCAACCGGCGTACCATTTGGAAAACAGGAACGTAAGGGGAACGGTAACGCAGAAAATCAGCACCAGAACGGGCGCAATGGTGAGCATCATGATAAACGACACCGTTACCGTAACCACACTCTGGAGTATCTGCACTGCATCTGCGGAGATGGTGGTATTGACGGTATCTACGTCATAGGTGATGATACTGATAATATCACCTGTCTGATTTTTGTCGTAAAAGCCCACAGGCAGGCGCATCATGTTGGCAAAGATGTCCTGCCGCATATGGGTAGATACCTCTTTGGACAAATATGCCATTGCAATCCGCAAAAGATAGGTGAGAATTGCAGACAGGCAGTAACAGACCACCATCCAAAAGGCGCAGCGGAAAACAACAGAAAAATCCACCTTGCCCACGCCTAAATCAATGGCATCCAGGGCTGTGCCGGACAACTTCGGGCCGTAAAGCGCTAAGGCGCTGCTGCTTACAGAGAGCACAATAGCAGCAAGCAGCAAATATTGGCTTCTGCCTAAGTATCGCCACAGGCGCAGGAGTGTCTTCTTTTTATCTACCGGTTTATTACTCAGGCGGCGTTTGTCGCCGCTGGTCTCAGCTTGGGTCAGTCTTCCCCGCATTCCGGCCATTATGCTCCCTCCTCTCCGTCGCCCATCTGGGCATTGGCGATAATTCTGTATTCCTCACAGGTTGCCATTAAGTATTCGTGACCGCCTGCCCCAATTACCGCGCCATCATCCATTACCAAAATCAGGTCTGCGTGGCGTAAGGAGCTGACCCGCTGGGCAATAATCACCTTTGTGGAGTCTGCATAATTCTGACGCAGCGCCCTGCGGAGATTGGCATCGGTTTTATAGTCCAGCGCTGAAGAAGAGTCGTCCAGAATCAGAATTTCCGGTTTCCCTGCCAATGCACGACTAATAAGCAATCTCTGCTTCTGGCCGCCGGAGAGGTTGTTTCCCCGAATGTCCACTTCACCGGTTAGTCCGCCTTTTTCCTCTACAAAGCCCGCCGCCTGGGCGTCTTTTATGGCAGAAAGCAGTTCTTCATCCGGGAGGTCTCTGTAATAGCGGATATTTTCTCCGATGGTGGTCATTTTGATAAAATCGTTTTGGAATACCACGCCGAATTTTTCCCTCAATTCCCCATTTTCAATGGATCGGACATCCCGGCCGTCAATGAGGATTTTGCCGCTGTTTACATCATACAGCCGCAAAAGAAGTTTAATAATAGTGCTCTTTCCCGAGCCTGTAGCGCCAAGAATGCCCAGTGTCTGTCCTTTTTGCAGGGAGAAATTAAGGTTTTCCAGATTGTTACCCTTGCCGGAATAGCTGAAAGTTACATTCCGGAACTCGATATGGGGCGCGTTTTCCTCTTTTTCCTCTTCAGGAAGCAGTATCATATCCTCAGGAAGTTCCATCACCTCGGAAATACGGTTTGCGCTGGCCTGGGCGGTGGCGCACATGATAATAATACGGGTAACCATCACCGCAGCATTGAGGATCATCACAAAATACTGCAAAAATGCAACAATCACACCGGGCTTGATGCCACCGGAATTTACCCGATATGCGCCTGCTACCACCAAAACCGTCAAGCCTAAATTCAAAATCAGGGTTGTCAGCGGGCCGCTGAGACCGGTAACCTTTTGGGCTTTCAGGGAAACCTCATTCCGCTCCTCTACCGCCCGGTTGAAGCGCATCTTTTCGTGCTCCGTTTTGCTGAGCGCTTTAATAACCCGAACACCGGTAATATTTTCCTGACTGATCATTACCACCTTATCCTGAAGTTCGTGGGTCTTTTGGTGCAACGGTACAGATTTCTTGGTTACAAAAAAGACTACCATAGCGATGAGCGGCAAAAGCGCAATCAGAATCAGCGCTAAGGGCACATCCATAGTCATCATAGAAAAGATGCCGCCGATGAGCAAAATGGGTGCGCGAACACCGATTCGCTGAATCCGGACAATCAAGTTATTTACATTATAAGAATCGCTGGTAAGCCGAGAGACCGCAGAAGGCACGGTTACGGCATCCATCTGCCGAGGCGACAGCCGCTGGAGTTTGTCAAACAGGTCGTGGCGCAGCGTCCGGGTGATTTTTCCGGCAGTTTTGGATGCCATACGATTGGCAGTTATGTTCATTACCAACGCCACAGCCGAACAAATAACCATCAGTCCACCGAAAAGGTAGATTTCTTTCTCCAGTCCCGCAGGTACTTTTTCGTCCAGCACGATCTGCATAAGTTTGGGAATTTGCAGCTCCACATAGGTAGCGATAAATTTAATTACCAAACCAATAAGGATAATCCACCAGTAAGGATTGATGTATTTCAGCATTTTTCGCATATTACTCTTCCTCCATCCACGCCCGGGCGGAAACTTTCATCTTCCGCAAAAGGGAGGTAAGCACCTGGATTTCCTCCGGTGTCAATTCCTTGGTAATCCGTTCTTCCCAGGTAGTCCAAGCTTCCTGAATTTGCGGCAACAGTTCCAAGGTTTTTTCTGTGGGGTGGATACGGGTAATCCGGCGATCCTCGGTACATATCTGTCGACGGATATAGCCGTTTTCCTCCAAAACAGTGCTCACCCGGGTAACGGTGCTTTTATCTACCAGTAAACGGCGGGCCAGCCCCTCCTGGGAGATGCCCGGCTTGTCGCAGACCTCAAAAAGAAACCGCGCGTGGCGGGCATCCATACCCACCGGCTCTAAGTATTTTTTTCGGTAATCTACACCACAGCGGGAAATAGCCGTTAAATGCCGTACAATGATGGACATAATTGCCTCCTTATTCGTTGCATGTGCAACTATTGCATTTGCAATGAATATAACACAGCAACAGTCCCCTGTCAATCTTTTCGGGTATGATTTTCCGTTTTCTGCAGAAAGTATAAAACAGGAGGGATGGTTATGAAAGAAAAGGAAAAGCCCCAGATTCCCTGGGAAGCAAAAGACCCGAAGCCACCTATTGTCCATTCCGGGCATATGGAGAACCGGAGAGCCAATTGACAGTTAATACCTTGGCCCCCTCAGAGAGGGGGCTGTCAAAAATCTTCTTGATTTTTGACAGGGGGAGTGTCGTTAATAAGATAGACTATTCTCTCTTTAGGATAGGACACTCCCTCCGTCTGCCCGTGCGGGCAGACACCTCCCTCAAAGAGGGAGGCAAGGTATCAATACTAATTTGTAATTTATAATCGTCCTGCCTTGCTTTTGAATGGGGTGTATGGTAAAATAAATAAGACATTTTACGAAAGGAGACGGCCTGTGAAGCGGTTTTTGATAATCCCCATTTTGCTTTTATGTGTCTTGCTTTTTCCTATGCAAGCTTCCGCCGCAGAGGGTGATAACTCCCTGCAGCTCCAGGCCGTTGTGAATGCCGACGGCAGATGTCAGGTTGCGATCAATGCCACTATACATAAGGATAACCCCGGTCCCCTTTATTTCTCCCTTCCCGGCGATGCTGCATCTGTAACAGTAAACGGCGATTCTATTCAAACCACCGCTGTGGGGGACGCCAAACAAATTGAACTCTCCTCGATTTTAGGAACAGGGGCAGGAGCATATTCCTTCACTGTCAGCTATACCCTGCGGGATGTGATTTACAAAACCAGTAAGGGTCTGGAACTTCGCTTGCCGCTGCTGGGCAGCAGTACATATCGAGTGGATTACCTGCGGTTTTCCCTGACATTACCCGGTGCTATCAGCACGAAACCCACTTTTCAAAGCGGCTATCACCAAAGCAATATCGAAAAAGACATTGTTTACGCCGTAAACGGCGCCACCATCACAGGCAGCTGTGCCATCACACTGGTAGACCACGAAACCTTGACCCTCTTTTTGGCTGTAGAGGAAACTATGTTCCCCCAGCCCATTTTGGAGATTTTTTCCTCGGATATTGACACCGTTGGTGTTACCGTCTGTGCCATTCTTGCCTTTTTGTACTGGTTATGGAAGCTGCGGTGTTTGCCGCCACGGCGGAAATCCAGTCCCTTCCCTCCGGAGGGCTTAAATGCCGGTCAATTAGGAACGGTTTTGGGTCTGCAAAACGCCAATTTAAGTATGATGGTCTTTTCCTGGGCACAGCTTGGCTATATTCGCATCCGTCCGGAACGAGAACGGGTCATTTTGCTCAAATGGATGGATATGGGCAACGAGCGCAGTGATTTTGAGCAAAAGTGCTTCAAAAGTCTGTTCTCCAAAGGAGATCGGGTGGATTGTTCCAGCTACCGCTACGCCCTGCAATGCCAAAAGGTCGCCCGGATTCAGCCCCCTATCCACCATCTTGTGGACAAGCGGTGTGGAAACCGGCAAGTATTCCAGTTTTTTACTACATTATGCGGTCTTTTTGCCGGTTTGGGCACCGGTCTTGCCATCGGTTTCGGTGGGCTTTTGCAGCCGGTAACTGCTATATTAGGCGCTGCCTTAGGTTGCTACACCGCATACCACATTCAAAACTGGGCAGGCTGCCTGTTCCTACACAAACGGTATCAGCTTGTACTTAGCTCTTTCCTGGCTGTTATTTGGATTGTGCTGTCCTTTTTTGCCGGACGGCTGCTTTTGGGAATCCTTTTCATCGCCCTTGAGTTTTTGGCAGGCGTTCTTGCCTATTACGGCGGACGGCGTACCGACGAAGGTCGGCAGGCAATGGCGCAGATTTTGGGCTTCCGCCGCCATTTGAAGCGCATCTCTCACGCTTCTTTGGAGGAGCTTTGCAAACGAAACCCGGATTACTTCTTTGATCTTGCTCCCTATGCACTGGCTTTGGGCGTTGGCAAAACCTTTTCCCACCAATTTGGCGCAAGACCTTTCCGGGAATGTCCCTACATTGATTATCCGGGAAAAGAAGGCCGCACCGCTGCCAAATGGAATAAAATTATGGAAGACATCTTAGACAAGATGGAAGAGCAAAATCAGAAGCTTCCTCTTAGGGAACTCTTCCGTAAAATTAAAAGGCTCACAAGATAAAAGCATTGGATGGCTTGCCATCCAATGCTTTTTGTTATTTATTCTGTTCCAAGTAGATCAGGAGTACTGCGATGTCGGCAGGGCTGACGCCGGAGATGCGGCCTGCCTGTCCAATGGACACCGGGCGAATTTCGGAGAGCTTCTGCCGAGCCTCCAAACGCAAACCGCCAATGGCTTCGTAGTCGATATTTTCCGGAATTTTCCGATTTTCTTCCTGTAAAAATACCTGTACCTGCTTCTCTTGCCGGGCAAGGTAGCCGGCGTACTTGATTTGGATTTCCACTTCCTCCGTTACTGCGGCAGAAAGGGCGGGGCGATCCTTATCAAAAGGAGCAAGGTCTGCATAAGTTACCTGGGGTCTGCGCAGCAGGTCTGCAAGACGGGCAGAATTAGCAACCGGGGTGCTTTCGTATTTTGCCAGCATTTCGTTAAGGGCAGGGCTGGATGCCACGCCGGTACTTTCCAATCTCTGCATTTCCCGACGGACTTGCTCGTATTTTTCCTCTACTTTGGCCAGTCTTTCCGGAGGCACAAGGCCAATTTTCGCGCCGATGGCAGTCAGCCGCTGGTCGGCGTTATCCTGCCGGTGAAGCAGCCGGTACTCGGAACGGCTGGTCATAATCCGGTAAGGCTCTTCTGTACCCTTTGTTACAAGATCGTCAATGAGCGTACCGATGTAGCTGGTATCTCGGGTCAGGACAAAAGGCTCTTTTCCCTGGATTTTCAGCGCCGCATTCACGCCGGCAACCAAGCCCTGCACCGCCGCTTCCTCATAGCCGGAAGAGCCGTTAAACTGGCCTGCACCATAGAGACCCGCCACGGTTTTGCTCTCCAAAGTGGGAAGCAAGCTGGTGGGATCGACGCACTCATATTCAATGGCATATGCCGGGCGCATAATTTCCGCTTTTTCAAGTCCCGGAACGGTACGCAGCATTTTGATCTGCACATCCTCGGGCAGGCTGGAGGAAAAGCCCTGAATATACATCTCTTCCGTGTCCAAACCGCAGGGCTCGATAAAGAGCTGATGGCGGTTTTTCTCCGCAAAACGGACAATTTTCGTCTCAATGCTGGGGCAATACCGCGGACCGACGCCAGAAATCGTTCC
The DNA here is from genome assembly GCA_045658625.1 of Faecousia sp. Lineage (GTDB taxonomy): Bacteria > Bacillota > Clostridia > Oscillospirales > Oscillospiraceae > Faecousia. Next base: position 7,689 of record JAZOVI010000103.1, on the reverse strand, counting down.
GTCGTACATGGGACTGCGGTGGAGATTGTCCCGGATGATCTCGTGGGTTTCCTCGTTGGTATAGGTCAGGTAGCAGACCGCCCGGTTTTCCAAGGCGTGTTCTGTACGGAAAGAGAAAGGCTCAGGGATTTCATCCCCCTCCTGCAGCTCCATTTTGGAAAAATCGATACTGCGGCGGTTGACTCTGGGCGGTGTGCCGGTCTTAAAGCGGCGCAGGGGCAGACCGAGCTTCCGCAGATTGTCCGAAAGGCCTGTAGACGGATGCATCCCGTCCGGGCCGGAGGCACTGACACTTTCGCCGGTAATGACGGTGCTGTCCAAGTATGTGCCGGTGGCAAGAACCACCGCTTTTGCGCCGTAAATTGCCCCAAGCTGGGTCTGCACACCGGTAACGCAGCCGTTTTCGGTGAGAATTTCCGTAACCATTGCCTGCTTCAGGTCTAAGTTTTCCTGCTGCTCCAAAACCTGCTTCATATAGGCTTGATAGCGGCGGCGGTCAGCTTGCGCCCGGAGAGAGTGGACCGCCGGGCCTTTACCGCGGTTGAGCATTCGGTATTGGATGCAGGCTGCATCTGCCGCTATTGCCATCTGTCCACCCAAGGCATCCAGCTCCCGGACAAGGTGGCCCTTACCCGTTCCGCCGATGGCAGGATTGCAGGGCATATTGCCTACCGCATCCAAATTGATTGTAAAAAGGACGGTTTTCAGCCCCAAACGGGCAGAAGCCAAGGCCGCTTCAATGCCGGCGTGTCCAGCGCCGACAACTGCAACCTCCCAGTCCCCTGCGTGATAGGTGTTCATTCTTTTATCTCCTCAGCGATGGGATGGGTAACAATTTCACAGCGGTTAATGGGTGTTCCCAAGGCGTAGAATTTCTCCTCATAGCCGGTCATAATACCTACAGGGCCATTTGCGTGGAGATCCCGGGTTACATTCTTGGCAGGCAGGCCTACCAGTTCCAGCTCCTCCAAGGTGAACTCAAAAAGGGGCGCATTGTCGGTCTTAAAGTGGATCTCGCCACCCTCTCGGATTACACGGGAGTACATCCGCAAAAAGGTGCGGAAAGTCAGCCGCCGCTTAGCGTTTTTGCTTCTGGGCCAGGGGTCGGGGAAGTTGATAAACAGCCGATCAATTTCACCGGGAGCAAAGCAGCCCTCCATCAGGGCAACGTCCATATCTACAAAAAACACGTTTTTAAGACCCATATTCTTGGCCTTTTCCATTGCCACCACCATTGCCTCTCGGCATCTTTCAATGGCAATCATCAGCACATCGGGGTTTGCGGCAGCGGTTTCTGCCGTAAATTTACCCTTGCCGCAGCCCACCTCTACCCAAAGGGCAGTGGCATTCGGCATCAGTTCTCGCCAAGCGCCTTGACGGTTGGTCGGTTCTGTGATCCGATAATCCGCACAGGCCTCTGTCCGGGGGGCTAAATTTTTCATTTTCCGCATTCTCATAAAGCTTCCTCCGCTATCTGCGTTTTCTCATTGCAGTATAACAGAAAACACCTGTTCCGTCAATTATCTATCCCCTCCCAGGGCTTGCAAAAGGAAGAAAAATGGCGTATAATAACAAAAACACCAAGGAGTTTTTTCTATGTCTCACGAACACGATCACGCATATATGCACGCCCACGGCATTGCCCATTCCCACGGCCACGTCCACGAAAACCAAAAGGCCGTTGTTAACCGTCTTTCCCGCGCCATCGGCCACTTGGAAAAGGTAAAACGGATGGTAGAAGAGGGTTATGACTGCTCAGAAGTACTGATCCAGCTTGCCGCTGTCCGCAGTGCGCTGGACAATACCGGAAAAGTCATTTTGAAAGACCATATGCGCCACTGCATGGTGGATGCCGTAGCCGCCGGGGACGAAAACGCCATTGACGACCTCTGCGATGCCATTGATAAGTTTATGAAATAAAGAAATCCCGCTGTGCAATGCACAGCGGGATTTTATTAGTGAATACTGATATGCTTTCTGGGGGTATCGGTTACACGGGAACTGGTCTTGCCCTCGGTGCGAATTTCGCCTGCCAGAAGCAGAGAACGCTTTGTAAGCGCAGGACCAACAAGCTCATAGACCAAAACTGCAAACAGCACAACGTTCCGCACCAGCGCGCCATCTGCAAGGGCGGTAGCTGTCAGTGCCATACCCAACGCCACACCTGCCTGAGGTAGCAAGGTGATGCCCAGGTGCTTTGTAACCGCGGGGGTACAGTGGGATATTTTACAACTTCCCCAAGCACCAAAGTACTTGCCTGCCGACCGGGACAGAATGTAGAGTACGCCTACAAGCAGCGTTACAGGGTTAATAATCACCTGCAGATCCAATTCTGCGCCGGAAATCACAAAAAACAGCACATTCAGCGGAACGGTCCATTTTTCCACACGCTCCATCAGCTCCTGGGAAGTATCACAGACATTGCAGAACACTGTGCCCATCATCATGCAGGTAAGAAGCAAGGAAAAGCCGCAGTGGATGGGGCCAATGTGGAATTTTAGCATAGAAAGACCCACAGCCAAAAGCACAAAGGCAACAGAAAGAGTCAGTCGCTTACTACCGGAATGGAATAGGTGTTCCACCCGATCCATAACGATGCCAATCACCGAACCAAGACCGACAGACAGCAAAATTTCTACCAGCGGCTCAACTACCACACCTATAATGTTTACTGCGCCATTTTCCAGCGCGCTGGCAATACCGAAGGACACAGAGAAAAGAAGCAAACCCACCGCATCGTCAATGGCAACTACCAGCATAAGCAGTCTTGTCAGCGGGCCGTCAGCTTTATACTGCCGGACGACCATCAGCGTTGCCGCCGGGGCAGTTGCGGAAGCAATTGCGCCCAAAACCAGCGCCGCAGGAAGAGAAATAACCTCCGGGAACATCAGATGCAGGCAGATCAGCACGCCGTCGACCAACAGCGTTGTTACCACAGCCTGCACAACACCGATGGTAATGGCTTTTGCGCCCATACTTTTGAGCTGATGGAGTCTAAACTCGCTGCCCATTGAAAAAGCGATAAAGCCCAAAGCAGTCTGGGTCAGGATACTAAGACCTTCCACCTGCTCCAAAGATTGAAAACCGAATCCCTCAATTCCCAATGCGCCCAAGCAAAACGGGCCAAGAGCCAATCCTGCCACCAAATAGGCGGTAACTGCAGGCAAATTCAGCTTTTTGGTAAGCCGGGACATCATAAGCCCGCCAATTACTGCAGCAGCCAAACAGATCATTGTTGTTTCCATACCGAAACCTTCTTCTTTTCAAAATTCTAACCCATATCATACGCCTCTCGGCGCTATAGTTCAAGAGCAATACTGCCCAAACTTTTGAAAATAATGAACCGACTTTTTGACACAATGCAAAAAGTCGGTTCGTTCTGTATTTATTTATGCGCCTTTATAAGCTTCCGTTCCTCTTTTGTGTGGAAGAATTTCTCCAACTCGGGAACAAGGATCATACAAATCAGCGCTGCAGTAAAGCCGCCGTTGTACAGGCAGAAACCACCGTGAAGATTGGGCACGGAGGTAACCAACAGATAGTGCATAATAGCGGCAATAAAACCATACTGCCAGCCGTACTTATCCGCAATGGGAGAAAGGCCGTTAGCATAGCACAAACCTACCATAATTGCCTGGGAGTTAATCTGATAGACGAATTTTCCGCCTACCAGCGGGGACAGCCAGCCAAACACCAGGGATGCCACCCAGTAACCCAACATAATCGGCCACACATTTCCGGGGTGGGAACCGGAATTGCAGGTCGCCACCATACAGAAGATGATACCAAAGGTAATGCCATTAAAGTTTGCGCCAATCAGGTTGTAGTAGCCCAAAATAAACAGGCCAAAAACACCGGCGTTCATCAAAAACGTGGCGTTACCATAGGTGGAAGAGAAGTTGGTTACCAACTCCGGGTCAGTAAGCAGCTTCCAGTAATCCTTGGGGCGGCAGCCCATCAAAAGAGCAGCAATCACACACAGACCGAACACGATCAAGCAGAAGATATTTACCGCCGGAGCAGAGGAAACCCGCATAGTGGCAGGATTCAAATCGCTCAGTGCCAAGGGCAAAGCACGACCCATTGTTTTATACAAAATAGCGTTCAGGAAAAATGCCGTCATACCAATAGGCAACGCCGCAGAATACAGATCAAAGCCCTTATGTACTTTCGGGGAATAGGCAAGGCCTGCAGGCAAGAAGAAGCCAATGATAAGGCCCACAAACAGAGACAGCAGAACTCCCTCTATGCTAAAGCCAACCGTTTCCGGGGTCAGGTAACGGAGCATCAGCTCTGTAATCAGAGGAGCAATACCGGTAGAAAACAGCATAGCGTTCACCAAAACGCCCATTTTTTCCCGCTTTACGAGGGCATAGAGCATAACGCCAAAAATACTGGGCCATATATTGAGTATATTGATACCCCAGGAACCGAAGCCTACCGTTAAAAGGACTGCCAGGGTGGAAACATTGTTGGGTGTGCCCTTAAAAACCAGGAACAGGCCCAAGCTCAGCAAGCAAACAAGACCCATATTCAGGAAGGTGGCCGCAAAGCCGCCCATAGCAAAGTAATTTGCAGAAATTTTGCTGGGCTGGCTGAGAATGTTCCACAGGCCGCTAAACATCTGCGCCCGGTCAGGCATACAAACAGCCGCCACCAAAAAACATACTGCAACAAATGCGAAAAACAGCTTCAAAAAGCTGCCTTCGGACAGGTTTTTGATCTTTTTCATAGGATGCACCTCAAAAAAGTGCGGACGGTGTGACCGTCCGCACCGCATTTTTATACCTTCTCGGCAGCCTCAACTACGTGCTTCATCAGCACACTGGTGGTAACAGCGCCTACACCACCGGGAACAGGGGTGATTGCTTCAACAATGGGCTCAACCTCATCGAAGATAGCGTCGCCGGACATACCGCCCTTGCCCTTGGTAGTGATCTTCTCGGGATTCCAGTTCATGGAAACGTCGATAACGATCTGACCCTCACGGACAAAATCCTTGGTCAGGCTATTCAGCACACCAGCAGCGGAGATGATGATATCTGCATTGCGGCAGATCTCTGCGGTGTTGACGGTACGGGTGTGGCACATAGTGATGGTGGCGTTCTTAGCCATCAGCATCATAGCAGCGGGCTTACCAACAACCAGGCTGCGACCGATGACAACAGCATTCTTACCCTTGCAGTCAATGCCGTAGTGGTCCAGAATTTCCATACAGGCAGCGGGGGTGCAGGGAGCATAGCCCAGATCCTGGCCCTCAAATACGCCTGCGTTAGACATATGGGTCATAGAGTCCACGTCCTTCTTGGGGTCAAGACGGTTGCAGATCTCATCCTGATCGTTCTTCAGGTGCTTGGGCAGGGGACGGAACATCAGCACACCGTGAACGGAGTCGTCAGCGTTAATACCGTCGATCACTGCCAGCAGTTCTTCCTTGGTGGTCTCCTCGGGCAGGATGTAGTTCTTGATTGCAACGCCTACTTCCTCAGCGCGCTTGGTAGCGCCCTTCTCGTAGGACAGGTCAGAAGGATTTTCACCCAGGCGGATGATACCCAGGCAGGGAGTTACGCCCTTTTCACGCAGGGCAGCGGTACGGGTCTGCAGAGAAGCAACAAGGGCCTCGTTGACTTCCTTGCCCAAAAGCAGCTTTGCCATATCTTTTTTTCCTCCAAATTATGTATTGGTTTATACGCCGAAGCCGGCCTTGACGGAATTGAAGATCTCGTCAGCCATTGCGCCGTAGGTTGCCAGCATATTCAGGGCCTTGGCGTTCATTTCCTCAGCAACTTCACGATTCTTCAGGGTCTTGGTGTTGATGAACACATTCAGGGAAGCAGCCTGGAGAGCTGCCTTGCAGCAAACAGCGCCGCAGCCGGCATCGGAAACAGCCAGGCGGCTGCCCTTGTCGGCAAAGACCTTAATGTAACCGATGGCTTCGCAGCACAGCTCCATAATCTTCATAGGGGTAGAGCAGGCGATGATGGTAGCTTCCTCCATCACCTTATCCCGGTTAGGATCGTCCTTGGGGATACCGTAAGCCTTAGCCAGGGGCAGGAAGTTGATTTCGTCAGCTTCCACCTGATTCAGCAGTTCCGTCTGCAGAGCGTCGCACTTAGCCTTGAGCGCAATGATCTCTGCCTCAACCTCAGCATATTTCTTCTTGCCAACAGTCAGAGAGCCAACCATATTGCCAAGCGCTGTGCCGATAGCGCCAACTAGCGCAGCAGCGCCGCCGCCACCGGGAGCCGGAGCGTCGGATGCCAGGACTTCCACAAATTTGCGGCAGGATTCCATTGTCATATCCATAAAGAAATTTCTCCTTCGTCAAAATTTCAGTTGACAATTGACAATTGATAATTGAAAATTTCGGTATACCTTTGGCATAATTCTAATCATTTGCGAAGCAAATACCTATACTTTCAACTCTCAACTGTCAACTGTCAATACTAATAAATTCTCCAAAAGCACAGGCGGTTTCCCGCCTGTGCTTTTGATTTGTGTTAAGAATTAGAACAGACCAGATACCTTACCGGTCTCGGTGTCGATGTCAACGCGGCGGTATGCGGGGTCAGCAGCAGTACCGGGCATCATGGAGATAGTACCAGCCATGGGGCACAGGAACTTAGCGCCGCCGTACTCCAGAATATCGCGGATGGTCAGCTTCCAGCCGGTGGGAACGCCCTTCTTAGTAGGGTCATCGGACAGGGACAGGTGAGTCTTAACCATCATAGTGCAGTAGTCAGCGTACTTAGGATCGGACTCGAAGCGCTGTGCCTTCACCACAGCCAGGGGCAGCCAGGTAACACCGTCAGCGCCGTAAACTTCCTTAGCAATCAGCTCAACGCGCTGACGCAGGGGCATATTCAGATCGTACAGGAACTTAACCTCTACGGGATCCTCACAGGCCTCAACAACTACGCGGGCCAGTTCAGCAGCGCCTTCGCCGCCGTAACGCCAGTGGTTAGACTCAGCGCAACGAACACCGCGCTCAGCACACAGTCTCTTCAGCAGAGCGATTTCTGCATCGGTATCAGTGTAGAAGCGGTTAATGCAGACAACGGGGTTGATGCCGGACTTCTTGATGGTGTTGACGTGGTGGAACAGGTTGCAAGTACCCTTTTCCAGCAGCTCCAGGTTCTCTTCCTTGTACTCCTTGGGCAGGGGTGCGCCGGGGGTAACCTTGGGGCCGCCGCCGTGCATCTTCAGGGTGCGAACGGTAGCAACCAGAACAGAAACGTTGGGAGTCAGGCCGGACAGACGAGTCTTAACGTTCCAGAACTTCTCGAAGCCGATGTCAGCAGCGAAGCCGGACTCGGTTACATGGTAGTCGAACAGCTTCAGAGCCAGGCGGTCAGCGATAACGGAGGACTGGCCGATAGCAATGTTAGCAAAAGGACCGGCGTGGATCAGAACAGGCTGATGCTCAACAGAGTAGCACATAGTGGGGTTGATGGCGTTACGCATCCAAGCAGCCATAGCGCCGGCAACGTCCAGATCCTCACAGGTAACAGGCTCGCCGGTCTTGGAGTAAGCAACGACGATCTTGCCGATGCGGTCGCGCAGGTCCTTCAGGTCCTTAGCAACAGCCAGGATAGCCATCAGCTCGGAGCCAACGGCGATGCCGAACTTGCTCTCCATCATAAAGCCGTCCAGACGGCCGCCGATACCGATGATGATGTTACGCAGGGA
>JAZOVI010000102.1:0-7846 GCA_045658625.1 Faecousia sp. | reverse complement strand
AGACTTTGGGGTTTTTCTTTTGGGTAAATATGTAAAAGGAAAAACCCGCCGAGGCAAGGCTGGGCCTGATTTTTGGGAAAATGTGCCTGAATGGATGTGCCCCGTTGATGTCAATGCAGCGTTGCTTTATGCAAGGGATATTTGTGTGCAGAGTGCGGTGGAGATATACAATCAGTTGCGTAGAGAGCTGGATAAGCAGCCCGTACAGAAGGTGGCAGATGGTTGTTTCTCAGCGGGAGAATTGCAGCCATTGGAAATCCGAGAAAATATTTGTATTGCGGTTGGCATAGAAATGGTGTAGGGGCAGCAGAGAAAAAACTGTGGCAGTACAGAAAACTTGCCCTAATATATTTCCAAAAATCGGTATAAGTACCTTACTGGGCCACGTTATGGTAAAAATGATTTTAAAATGTGCAGGGAAATGATGCTTGCAAAGCGTGCGTATTTACGATATGATAATGTCATCTTTTTGGGGAGGAAATGCTATGAAACGTAAAATAGAAGCTTTTGATTATGCAAAGGATATTTTGGAAGCTGTAGGCAAAGGCGTGCTGATGACAACCTGCGCTGACGGTCAGGTGGATACTATGACCATTGGATGGGGAACTATGGGCATCCAATGGGGAAAGCCTATTTTTATCGCTTACGTTCGTGAGAGCCGATATACCAAGGAACTGGTAGACAAAAATGGGGAGTTTACCATCAATGTTCCTTATGGCCAGTACGATAAGCATATTTTGGGTTTCTGCGGTACAAAATCCGGCAGAGATGTGGATAAGGTTAAGCAGCTCGGTCTGACCTTGGAAGCGGGGGAGACGGTGTCCGTTCCTGCTATAAAGGAATTGCCCCTGACTTTGGAGTGCAAGGTTATCTACAAGCAGGAGCAGGCAAAGGAAGCGATCGCACCTTTTGCAATGGAGAGATATTATCCGGCAGGGGATTTCCATACTGCTTATTACGGCGAGATCACGGCCGCTTATATTGTGGAGTAAAAAATGGGATTTTTTGAACTTATGATGTTGGCCGTTGGCCTGAGTATGGATGCCTTTGCCGTTTCTATTTGCAAGGGCTTGTCTATGAAAAAGGCAGGACTGAAAGAAGGCGCAATCTGCGGCGTTTGGTTTGGCGGTTTTCAGGCGCTGATGCCAGTAATCGGCTTTTTCCTTGGAACGCTGTTTGCCAAGCAAATTGAAGCCTTTGACCACTGGGTGGCTTTTATCTTGCTGGCTCTTATCGGTGGCAATATGCTCAAAGAAGCCTTTTCTAAATGCGATTGCTGCGAGGAACACGATGCAGATCTGTCTGTCAAGACGATGTTTGTAATGGCGGTGGCAACCAGTATTGATGCGCTGGCGGTTGGTATTTCTCTTGCTATGGCAGGTAATGTGAATATCTGGGTGGCAATGGCGCTGATTGGCATGGTAACATTTGCTATGTGCACCGCAGGCGTAAAAATCGGCAATATCTTTGGCAGCCGCTATGAAAAGAATGCGGAAGCCGCAGGCGGTATTATATTGATTCTGCTGGGTACGAAAATTCTGCTGGAGCATTTGGGAATTTTATAAAAGTATAATAAACGGCCGGAACGAATTGACGTTCCGGCTGTCTTTTTGCTTAGAAAAATGCTTGACATTCTTTCGACTGACAGGTAAAATATAACTGGTAATGTGTATGCTGGCTTAGTTTGGGCAGCATTTCATAAATAACCCGATGAATTACCGGGGGAGCCTAATGCACCTCGTAACGTTTTTATCTTGGATATTTTGCCGCAGTGGCGGTGTTTTACCAATTGAACAGCGCGAGGGTCATAGCGCTTTCCTCCGTGTCATCACCTAAATTTTATTAAAGGAGGTGCACAGAGAAGTTATGGAACCCATTTCTATTATTTTAATCGTTCTGGCAGCGGTTGTAGCAGGACTTATTGGTTTTTTTGCCGGTGTTGCTTACCGCAAGAAAGTGGGCGAACGGGAGATCGGCTCTGCGGAGCAGGAAGCTACCCGCCTGATTAACGAAGCGATCCGCAGCGGTGAAAACCGTAAGAAGGAGCTGCTTTTGGAAGCCAAGGACGAGATCCATAAATCTCGCACAGAGCACGAAAGAGACGTCAAAGAGCGCCGCGCCGAGCTGAGCAAGCAGGAGCGCCGGCTGCAGCAAAAGGAAGAGACCCTTGACAAGAAGGCGGAAGCTTTCGAGCGCAAGGAAGAGGAATATGCACGCCGTATGGCTGAAGTGGCTGAGGTTAAGGCTGAAGCTGAGGCTGTCCGCAAGCAGCATATTGCAACCCTGGAGAAGCTCTCTGGTCTTACCCAGGAGCAGGCAAAAGCCTATTTGCTTGAGACTGTGGAGACAGAGGTCCGGCACGAAACTGCTATGAAGATCAAGGAGATCGAGCAGCAGCTGAAGGACGAGGCAGATGAGAAGGCACGAGACATCCTGTCCATTGCCATTCAGCGCTGCGCCGCTGACCACGCCGCAGAGGCTACGGTTTCCGTAGTTCCCCTGCCTACCGATGAAATGAAGGGTCGCATTATTGGTCGTGAGGGTCGGAATATCCGTACCCTGGAGACCATTACTGGCGTTGACCTGATTATCGACGATACACCCGAGGCTATTACTGTCAGCAGCTTTGACCCGGTCCGCCGTGAGATTGCCCGGCTGGCTCTGGAAAAGCTGATTGTTGACGGCCGTATCCATCCCACCCGTATCGAAGATATGGTTGAGAAAGCTCGTAAGGACGTGGAACGCACCATCCGTGAGGAAGGTGAGCGGGCTTGTTATGAGACCGGTGTTCACGGTCTTAATCCCGAGCTTGTTAAGATTCTGGGCCGCCAGAAGTACCGTACATCTTACGGTCAGAATGTGCTGAATCACTCCATCGAGGTGGCGCATATTGCCGGCCTGATGGCTGCGGAGTTGGGCGTGGATGTAGCCCTTGCCAAGCGGGCAGGTCTGCTGCACGACTTGGGTAAGTCCATTGACCACGAGGTGGAAGGCAGCCACATTCAGTTGGGCGCTGATCTTGCTCGGAAGTATAAGGAAAATCCCGTTGTGGTCAATGCTATTGAGGCACACCACGGTGATGTAGAGCCCAAGACAGTGATTGCTGTCCTGATTCAGGCTGCTGATGCTGTTTCCGCTGCCCGTCCCGGCGCTCGTCGTGAGAACGTGGAGAACTACATCCGCAGACTCCAGAAGCTGGAAGAGCTGACCGGCAGCTATCCCGGTGTTGAGAAGGCATACGCCATCCAGGCAGGCCGTGAGGTCCGTATTATGGTTAAGCCTGAGGAGGTTACAGAGGACAATATGATCCTGCTGGCTCGGGATGTGGCGAAGAAGATCGAGGCTGAGCTGGAATACCCCGGCCAGATCAAGGTCAATGTCATCCGCGAGACCAAGGCCGTGGAATACGCAAAATAATACGAAAGAGACTGTCTTCGGACAGTCTCTTTTTTGTAATTGTTAGGGAATTCTATTTACATTTGCGGCATACTATTGTAAAATACGATTATAAACAATGATAAAGGTGGGATTGTATGTATACCATTAAAGACCTTTACGATTTGAGCCACTGCATGGCAAAAGCATATTTGGAGCAATTTACCTATCCCTGGGAAGCATTGGGCGGTATCAAGGAATTAATTATTTCGTTAGGAAGCGGTCTCAGCGAGGAATATACGGAAGCTTCGCCCCAGGTTTGGGTGCATAAGAGCGCAAAGGTTGCGCCTACGGCATACCTGGGCGCGCCCTGTATCATTGGTGCAAATACCGAGGTGCGGCACGGCGCATTTGTCCGTGGTTCTGCTTTGGTAGGCGAGGGTTGTGTTGTGGGCAATTCTGTGGAGCTTAAAAATGTTATTTTATTCGACGGTGTCCAAGTGCCCCACTATAATTATGTGGGCGACAGCATTTTGGGTTACAAAGCCCATATGGGCGCTGGCTCTATCACCTCCAATGTGAAATCCGATAAGAGTTTGGTGGTAATTCATACGGAGCCTGCTATTCCTACCGGGATTAAGAAGGTAGGCGCCATGCTGGGTGATTTTGTGGAGGTAGGCTGTAACAGTGTCCTCAATCCCGGCACAGTCATCGGCAGAAATTCCAATGTATATCCGCTGTCTTGCGTTCGTGGTGTAATCCCGGCAGACAGTATTTATAAGACCGGCGGCGTCGTGGTTGCCAAGAATAAGTGAGGAGGCTCTCTATGGGTAAATATTTCGGAACAGACGGTTTCCGCGGGGAAGCCAATGATAATTTGACTGCGGATCACGCTTATAAAGTCGGTCGCTTTTTGGGTTGGTACTATGGGGAACTGAAACGTCGGGCAGGTAGTGAAGAACCCGCTAAAATCGTTATCGGTAAGGATACCCGGCGCTCAAGTTATATGTTTGAGTACACTTTGGCGGCAGGCATTACTGCCTCCGGCGCAGATGCCTACCTGATGCACGTTACTACCACCCCGTCAGTTGCCTATATTGCTCGGGTGGATGGCTTTGATTGCGGTATTATGATCTCTGCCAGCCATAATCCCTACTATGATAATGGCATTAAACTCCTTAACGGTCAGGGCGAAAAGATGGACGAAGAGACCATCGCTTTGGTGGAAGCTTATATTGACGGGGAATTGGAGCTGTTTGGTCAAAAGTGGGAAACACTGCCCTTCGGTCAGCGGGAAAAGGTGGGTGTGTCGGTGGACTATGCTTCCGGCAGAAACCGCTATATCGGCTACCTGATCAGTTTGGGGCTGTATTCCTTCAAGGATGTACGAGTGGGCTTGGATTGCGCCAACGGCCCAGCCTGGAACATTGCAAAGTCCGTTTTTGACGCCCTGGGCGCAAAGACTTATGTAATCAACGCCGACCCTGACGGTGTGAATATTAACACCAACGCCGGTTCTACCCATATTGAAGTTCTGCAGAAATTTGTGGTGGATAACGATCTGGATGTGGGCTTTGCCTATGATGGCGACGCAGACCGCTGCCTGTGCGTAGACGAAAAGGGCAATATCATCACCGGCGACCATATCCTCTATGCCCTGGGCTGCTATATGCGGGAAAAAGGACAACTGGATAACAATACGGTGGTAACCACTGTGATGTCCAACTTTGGCCTGTATAAAGCCTTGGATGAAAAGGGCATTAATTATGCCAAAACCAAGGTAGGCGATAAGTACGTTTATGAGCATATGGTGCAAAACGGTTGCAGGGTAGGTGGCGAGCAGTCGGGCCATATTATCATCTCCCAGTACGCTACTACCGGTGATGGTATTCTCACCAGTCTTAAAATGATGGAAGTAATGCTGGCAAAGAAAAAGAAAATGAGCCAGTTGTTTGAGGGTTTGCATATCTATCCCCAGGTGCTGAAAAATGTCCGTGTCCACTCTAAGCCGGAAGCCCAGAATGACCCTGCTGTTAAGGCGGCAGTGCAGAAAGTGGCAGACCGACTGGGGGATACAGGTCGGATTTTGGTCCGGGAGTCCGGCACAGAGCCGGTAATCCGGGTAATGGTAGAGGCTGCTACTAAAGAAGAGTGCCAGGCCTGTGTGGATGAAGTGGTAGATGTCATCTGCGCCCTAGGTCATGCAAGAGTATAGCGATGACAGCTCCTTCGTCAAGAGGGGGCGCAAAGCAGTAGGGTAATGACAACCCCTCCGTCAAAAATCGGAGATTTTTGAAACCTCCCCTTACACAGGGGAGGCTTTGCATTGTGTGTCGGGTAAAATGTTAAAATTTATTCATATAAAAAATACAAATAGTACTTGCATTTTTTGGCAAACTAAGCTATTATATAGAAAAGTTAGCACTCGGAACGACTGAGTGCTAATAAAAATGTAGATGTGTGGGCATATGCCCGATCTAAATATGGTTTATGGAGGCAATATTATGAAGCTCAGACCCTTGGCAGATAACATTCTGCTCAAAGCTGCCGAAACAGAGGAGACCACCTCTACCGGCATTATTCTTGCAACTACCAATAAGGAACAGTCCGGTATTTTTGAAGTTGTGGCAGCAGGCCCCGGTACTGCGGAAACTCCTGTTACTGTCAGCGTTGGCGATAAGGTCGTAGTCGGCAAGTACGCAGGCAGCGAATTTAAGCTGGACGGCGAGGACTATAAGTTTGTCAAGCAGGAAGAGATCCTGGCTATTGTAACCGAGTAATTGAGGAGGAATTGACAAATGGCAAAAATGATTGTTTACGGCGAAGAAGCCCGTAAGAAGCTGCAAACCGGTATTGACAAGCTGGCCAATACCGTAAAAGTTACTATGGGTCCCAAGGGTCGCAATGTTGTGCTGGCTAAGATGTACGGCGCACCCCTGGTTACCAATGACGGTGTAACTATCGCTAAGGAAATCGAGCTGGAAGATGCTTTCGAGAATATGGGCGCGCAGCTCATCCGTGAGGTTGCTACCCGTACCAACGATGTGGCTGGTGACGGTACTACCACTGCAACCCTGCTGGCTCAGGCTATCACCCACGAGGGTCTGAAGAATCTGTCCGCCGGTGCAAATCCCATGGTTATGCGCAAGGGCATCGAGAAGGCCGTTGCAGCTGCAGTTGCTGCTATCAAGGAGCATTCTGTACCCGTTAGCGGCTCTGAGGACATTGCCCGTGTCGGTACGGTTTCCTCCGGTGATGCTTCCGTTGGCGCACTGATTGCTGAGGCTATGGAAAAGGTTGGCACCGAGGGTGTTATCATCATTGAAGAGTCTAAGACCGCTGAGACCGGCCTGGATGTAGTAGAGGGTATGCAGTTCGACCGTGGCTATATCTCTCCCTATATGGTTACTGATACCGATAAGATGGAGGCTGTCCTGGACGATGCCTACATTCTGATTACCGATAAGAAGATCGCTTCCATTCAGGAGATCCTGCCCATCCTGGAGCCCATTGTCAAGGCTGGCAAGAAGCTGATGATCGTGGCTGAGGATGTAGAGGGCGACGCACTGGCAACTCTGCTGGTGAACCGTCTGCGCGGCAACTTCAACGTTGTCTGCGTTAAGGCCCCCGGCTTCGGCGACCGCCGCAAGGAAATGCTGCAGGATATTGCTGTGCTGACCGGTGGTACTGTTATCTCCAGCCAGCTGAATATGGAACTGCCCAACACGAAACTGACTGATTTGGGCCGCTGCCGTCAGACCCTTGTTACCAAGGATACCACCACCATCGTAGATGGCGCAGGCGACCCCGAGGCCATCAAGGTTCGGGCTAACAGCATCCGTGGCGCAATCGCTACCACCACCTCCGACTATGACCGTGAAAAGCTCCAGGAGCGCCTGGCAAAGCTTGCCGGCGGTGTTGCTGTTATCAAGGTCGGTGCACAGACCGAGGTTGCTATGAAGGAGCAGAAGCTCCGCGTTGAGGATGCCCTGAATGCTACCCGCGCTGCCGTTGAGGAAGGCATCGTAGCCGGTGGCGGTACTGCCCAGGTTAACGCCATTGCTGCTGTTGGGGCGCTGGCTGAGACCCTGACCGGCGACGAAAAGACCGGCGCAAAGATCATCGCTGCCGCTCTGCAGGCTCCCATCCGTCAGATCGCTCAGAACGCGGGCGTAGACGGAAGCGTGGTTTACGAGAAGATCCGCAATTCCGGCAAGGTTGGCTTTGGTTACAATGCCTACACCGAGGAATATGTGGATATGATCGCTGCTGGTATCGTCGATCCCACCAAGGTAACCCGTTCCTCTCTGGAAAATGCCGCTTCCATCGCTTCCTGTGTGCTGACCACCGAGAGCCTGGTTGCCACCAAGCCCGATCCCGCTGCTGATGCCGCTGCCGCAGCCGCTGCTGCTCAGGCCGGCGGAATGTACTAAGAAAAAATTTAAGAAAATTTCGCCCTCCGTGTCCCCGG
>JAZOVI010000101.1:0-2632 GCA_045658625.1 Faecousia sp. | reverse complement strand
ATTGACAGTTGATAATTGACAATTACCAAATTCCGTTGTCATTGCGAGGGAGCGATGCGACCGCTGCCTGTGGCAGATAAAGGGAGCAGAGCGAGTGGCCGCGGTCGATGGCTGACGACGCCGCACAGTCGGCGAGGAAGATATCGGGAACCGCAACGGGCGTCTACATAGATTGATGAATCCCGACACTCCGACCAAGAAGACAGTGGGAGCTTTTGCTCCTGCTGTCTTTTTATTTGCACTATCTCGGGGAAAGTTTTATACTCCTCTCTCGTATGCTTACCTGGGAGGGGATGAAATGGGTTACAAAATTACATATCCGGCAGTAGGGAAGCGAAACTATCCAACCCGCAAACCGCTACCTGCGTGGGTGCTTCCTGTGGGGCTGATTTCGGTGTTCTTATTGGCAATTACAATTTATAACGGTAGTGCAAACTGGCTGCTGCCCGGCGACCCGGCGGTAACTGAGGCCGCCATTACGGAGATGATTGAAAAGCTCTCTCAGGGAGAAGCCTTTTCGGATGCGGTTACCGCCTTTTGTAAGGAGATTATCGCCGGTGCGGGGTAAAATGACCGTCAGCCCGGCAATGTTTCTCCTGCTCCCGGCGGCGATGCTCCTTTTGCCTCTTCGGTGGGTGATGGCGTGGACACTTGCGGTGGCTGTCCACGAATGGGGGCATTACATAGCCTTGAAACTTTGCCGTGTGCCGGTATTTGCCCTCACCATTTCCCCAACCGGCGTTCGGATGGCAACCGGGGAGCTGCAGGGTAGGGAAGCCCTCCTGTGCGCCCTGGCTGGCCCAATTGCCGGGTTTAGCCTGATTCTATTTTCTCGCTTTCTGCCCTGTACAGCCTTCTGCGGCTGGCTACAGGGAATGTTCAATCTTCTGCCCATATATCCGCTGGACGGTGGCCGGGCGCTCCGGGCAGTACTATGCAAAATATGTCGTAATCCACAGCGAATTGAAAAAGGAATTGCTATCGCCTTTGCCATAGTTGTTGTGATCCTCGGATTTTATGTAAGAATTGGCGTTTTGCCCCTTGTGGTGATACTTTTTATATTCCTGCAGAAATTTCTTGCAAATAGTGAAGAAAACAGCTACAATAGGGGAAAGAAACTATTCTGAGGTGCAGCTATGACCGACAAGCTAAGAAGGCTTCTGCCTACGGTGCAAAAACCCGCCCGATATACCGGCGGCGAATATAATGAGATCAAAAAAGACCCGGCTACCACCCGGGTCCGTATTGCGTTCTGCTTCCCTGACACCTACGAGATCGGTATGTCCAATATCGGTATGCGGATTCTCTACGGCGTGATGAACGAGATGGATGGCGTTTGGTGTGAGCGTGTGTTCCATCCCTGGGGCGATATGGTGCAGGTAATGAAAGAGAATGACCTTCCCCTTTGGGCGCTGGAAAGTGGCGATCCCGTCAAAGATTTTGATATGATCGCCTTTACCATCGGCTATGAGATGTGCTATACCAATATCCTGAATATGCTCTCTCTTGCCGGCGTACCGCTGCGCAGCAGTGAGCGAACGGGACTTCATAACTTAGTCTTTGCCGGCGGTGTCTGCGCTTTCAATCCTGAGCCACTGGCGGACTTTGTGGACCTGTTTTCCATCGGTGAAGGCGAGGAGATTACCGTAGAAATTGTGTCCCTCTACGACCGGGCAAAGGCCGAGGGCTGGACAAAGGAGGCATTCCTCACCGAGGCTGCCAAAATTCCCGGTGTCTATGTACCTGCCTTCTATACCCCCGTCTATAACGAGGACGGTACACTGCGTGAAATGCTTGCAACAAACGGCGCACCTGCCAAGATCACCAAGCGGATTGTAGAAGATTTGGACAAGGCTTACTATCCCACCAAAACCATTGTGGCTTCCACCGAAATTGTCCACGACCGTGCAAATTTGGAAATCTTCCGTGGCTGTATCCGCGGCTGTCGGTTCTGCCAGGCAGGCTTCTCTTGCCGTCCTGTGCGCAAAAAGAGCGCCGAGACCCTTTTCCGCCAGGCGAAGGAACTGCTGGAGGACTCCGGCCACAACGAAATCACCATTTCCAGCCTGTCCACCTCCGATTATCGGGAATTGCCGGAATTGACGGACAAGCTGATTCCTTACTGCGAGGCAGGGAAGGTCAATCTCTCCGTGCCCTCTCTCCGGGCAGACAATTTCTCCAAAGAACTGACCGCAAGATTGCAGACGCTCCGCAAGAGCAGCCTGACTTTTGCTCCTGAGGCCGGTTCTCAGCGCCTGCGTGATGTGATCAATAAGAACCTGACTGAGGACGAGATCCTGTCCTCTTGCGCCAATGCCTTCCGGGGTGGCTGGAGCAGCGTAAAGCTGTACTTTATGCTGGGCCTGCCCACAGAAACCGACGAGGATGTCAAGGCCATCGCAGAGCTTGTCCATAAGGTAATTCTCTGCTGGAAAGAGAACGCCACCCAGCGGAAAAAGGGTCTGCGAGTTCACGTGGCAACGGCATATTTTGTACCCAAGCCCCACACGCCATTCCAGTGGGAGCAACAGATTTCTCCTGAAGAATACCTGCGTCGCTGCCGCTTGCTGAAAAGCTATTTCAACTCAAAATCCATTGAATATAATTACCACACCCCCGACATCAGCCGCCT
>JAZOVI010000100.1:0-1625 GCA_045658625.1 Faecousia sp. | reverse complement strand
CGTGCTGCGTAAACCGCAGCCGTGGGAGAATAGGGAGAGAAAGAATATGTAGTATGAATGTGATTATTGATGTACTCCGACACCATGGGAGGGAACACCGTTTCCGGCAGGATCTTTGCCAGATTGGCAAGACGCTCTTCCTTGGTAGGTGCGTTCAGCTTGTTCAGAATGCTAATATCAATCATTCTATGTACCTCTTAGCGTAAAAACTTAGTTCAGCATGACCTGGCCGCCGGTTACGGAAATAGCCTGGCCGGTCTCATACTTCTGCTCCACGCAGTACATAACAGCGCGAGCCACGTCGATGGGCATGCAGCCCTTGTTCATGGGCACCTTGGCCTCGTAGAAGCGGCGAACATCGGCCACGGTCTTGGCACCGGGCACCTTGCCAGCTTCCAGGTACTGGACAAACAGGCCGCGGACGGGGTCGCTCCACAGGGGACCGTCCAGGTAGTTGCCGGGGCAGACAGCATTGACCTTAATGTTGTAAGCGCACAGCTCCAGAGCCCAGGACTGCACCAGACCGATGGCACCGAACTTGGAACCGGCGTAAGCAAAGTTCTTGTTAGAGCCCTCCAGGCCGGACTTGGAGGAGATGGTGATAATATCGTAGCTTGCGGTGGGGTCAGCCTCGTGCTGCGCCTCCATCACGATGGCGGCATACTTGCAGGTGAGGAACAGACCGGTATAGTTGATAGCGGTAACGAAGTCAAAATCCTTCTTTTCAAACTCCGCGATAGGGCCGGAGCGGACAACACCGGCGTTGGCAACCATAATATCCAGGCCACCGAACTTTTCAACGGTCTCAGCAACCAGATTGGCAACGCTCTCCTCGTCGGAAACGTTAACAGCGATGGCGCAGGCGCGCTCGCCCATCTCGGCAGCTACCTGCTGTGCCAGAGGCAGGTTCATGTCGGCGATAACGATCGTCGCACCCTCTGCATACAGTTCTTCTGCAATGCCCTTACCGAAGCCCTGGGCAGCGCCGGTAACGATGGTAATTTTGCCAGCCAGACGACCCTGCCCTGCGGGGCGGTTATGTACGTTTGCCTTAGCGATCTCGGTCCACTTTGTCATATCCACGCTCATAAAAACACTCTCCTGTAAATTTGATTGGGAATGGGATGCGTTTTTTTGGGCATCCATAGTAAGCCCAAAATATTACACTGTACATTATAACATATTTCCCCCATAAAACAATAGGATATTTTTATTTTTTGATAATATTTGCACAAAAAAAGTGCTTCTAAAAAGTATTATTTTCTATTCCTCCTCCCCTACATTGTTAAGGACAGACAGCAGGCAAAAGTCTTTTGGTAAAATAGCCGTTTTTTGCAAAAATAATGCTTGACAAATGGCAGTCGTATGGCTATAATAAGTATGTTCTGTTTGAGCTGCCGGCATAGCTCAGTCGGTAGAGCAGCTGATTTGTAATCAGCAGGTCGGGGGTTCGAGTCCGTCTGCCGGCTCCAGACAGGCTGTGGTCGTCAGACACAAACAACAAACTTCATATGGGGGAGTTCCCGAGTGGCCAAAGGGGACAGACTGTAAATCTGCTGCGTATCGCTTCGATGGTTCGAATCCGTCCTCCCCCACCAGAAAAAGACCAATCCTTTCGGATTGGT
>JAZOVI010000099.1:0-2237 GCA_045658625.1 Faecousia sp. | reverse complement strand
AGACTTGTTTTACTATTGATAGTTTTTCTTCCTTGCTGCGTACTGTGTATTTCCTAGCCATAATTCCACCTCCAACCCTATAATAGCATAAAAATAATGGTAGGCACTTTCGTGTCTACCATTATTTTATCACTTCACCCTCATTGGGCGCTGCGTTTGCTTATTGAAGAGTGCGGCGGGAGCAAGCCCCCGCCCTACGGTTACCGGCTAAGAGTATCACGCCTTTATCAGGGACTTTTTATCAGTAATAGAGCAGATCCGAATAGGTGGGGTAGGGCCAATAGTTCTTGTCGGTGTATTTTTCCAAAATGTCCGCCGCCTGACGGAGCTTTTCCATCCGGGCAAGTACCATACTATGATAATAGAGGGCGGCCATTCGATTGTCTGCCGGTACGGTTTCCAGATCGGACTGAAGTAGCTGACAGGTGTCATACAGATTGTCGGCAGCTTCGGACAATGTCTTTGCCAGCGCTTTTTCTGCCTTGCAGGAGATACCCGCAGTTTCCTTGGAAAGGATGCCGGAAGCCAATGCAGAGGCATAGGCGGTAGCGGCAGGCAGAATCTGATGCAGTACCATATCCATACTGGTCCGGGCCTCAATATTTACCAGCTTGCAGTAGGCTTCCAAGTGGATTTCATACCGGGCGTGGAACTCGTTTTCCGTAAAGATACCGTGCTTGGTAAAGAGGTCAATATTGGCAGGGTCAAGATAAGCGTCCAAGCTTTCCGGGGTAGAGCGGAGGTTGGAAAGACCCCGGCGGGCGGCTTCTTCTTCCCATTCCCGAGAGTAGCCGTTGCCGTTAAAGATAATTCTTTGGTGCTCGGTAAAGCTGCGGCAGACAAGACTGTGCAGGGCGGCTTCAAAGTCCTCTGCCTGCTCCAATTCGTCTGCATATCGAGCCAAAATTTCCGCCATAATGGTGTTCAGCGCGATATTTGGACCTGCGATAGACTGGGAAGAGCCTACCATACGGAATTCAAACTTGTTACCGGTAAAGGCAAGGGGAGAGGTACGGTTTCTGTCGGTAGTGTCCTTGGGAATAGGGGGCAAAACATCCACACCGATACGCATAAGGCTCTTATCCGGGCCTTGGTAGTTGGTGCTGTTGATAATGGACTCCACAACCGCCGTCAGCTCATCGCCCAAGAAAATAGAAACGATGGCAGGTGGCGCCTCGTTAGCGCCCAAACGGTGGTCGTTGCCTGCGCCGGCAATCGTACTGCGCAGCATATCCTGATATTCGTCTACACCGTGTAGGAAAGCCGCCAAAAACAGCAGGAAACGGGCGTTTTGCGCCGGTGTTTGACCGGGGCTAAAGAGGTTTTTCCCTCCGTCTGTTGCCAAAGACCAGTTATTGTGCTTACCGGAGCCGTTGACACCGGCAAAGGGCTTTTCGTGAAGCAGGCATACCAAGTTGTGCTTGGCTGCGCACTTTTTCATCACCTGCATCATAAGCTGGTTGGTATCACAGGCGTTATTTGCGGTGGTGTAAATAGGCGCAAGCTCGTGCTGACAGGGGGCGGCCTCGTTATGCTTTGTTTTGGAAAGCACACCCAAACGCCAAAGCTGTTCGTCGAGATCCTGCATAAACCGGGAAACTCGGCTGCGGATAGTGCCGAAGTAGTGGTCATCCAATTCCTGACCCTTGGGTGGTTGCGCGCCAAAGAGTGTCCGACCGGTCAGACGCAAATCCTCCCGCTGAGAGTAGAGGTCTTTCGGTAGCAGAAAGTACTCTTGTTCTGCGCCAACGCAGGGAATGACCCGGTGGGTCTCGGTGTCGCCAAAGAGCCGCAAAATGCGGGTAGCCTCCCGGGAAACCTCGTCGATAGAGCGCAGTAAGGGCGTTTTTTTATCCAGCGCTTCTCCGGTATAGGAGAAGAAGCAGGTGGGAATGTACAAACTGCCGTCCCGGACAAAGGCAAAGGACGTAGGATCCCAGGCGGTATAGCCACGGGCTTCAAAGGTTGCCCGCAGACCGCCGGAGGGGAAGGAGGAGGCATCTGGTTCGCCTCGCACAAGTTCCTTGCCGGAGAACTCCATAATCACATTGCCCTCACCATCGGGGGTAATGAAGGAGTCGTGCTTCTCGGCGGTAATGCCGGTCATGGGCTGGAACCAGTGGGTGTAGTGGGTAGCACCCTTTTCAATAGCCCAGTTTTTCATAGCCTCAGCAATTTCGTTGGCAACATTCAGAGGAAGCTGACTTCCGGTCGAAACACAAGTCTTCCATGCAGAA
>JAZOVI010000098.1:0-26513 GCA_045658625.1 Faecousia sp. | reverse complement strand
CGGCACCCATTGGCACAAGGCAGACCACTATTTCCTGCTTTTGGATTATCAGTCCTACCTGGATGCAAAGCTCCGCGCCAACCGGGACTATGCCGATCGGCTGGCCTTTGGCCGCAAGTGCCTTGTAAACGTAGCCAGCGGCGCAAAGTTCTCCTCCGACCGAACCATTGCCCAGTACGCAGAGGAAATCTGGCACGTCGAGCCCACCAAGAAATAAGCAAAAAGAGCAAGTACCAGATGTACTTGCTCTTTTTGCTTGACAAATAGCACACAATATGCCATACTGATAGTACAGATAATACAGATGGTACAGGCGATACAGAAAGGAGCGGTGAAATGGCAAAAGCATTTTTAGTAAAGCGAGATGTTTATCTTGAAATTGCCCAGCGGTATGAAAAATACATCACCCTGGGCGTTATTAAGTCAGGGGAGAAGCTTCCCTCGGTGCGAACAGCGGCAACCGAGCTTCGCGTCAATCCTAACACAGTTCAACGAGCGTACGCATTGTTGGAGGAAAAGGGACTGATTCGCTCGATGCCAAAGAAGGGTGCATTCGTGATATTCGGCAATGAAAGTGAAACGGAATGCGAGAATTTCGAGGCTTTGACCTCTGAATTATTACGCCTTAAGGAGCAGGGCGCTTCTATGGATAAGATCATTTCTGTGATAGAGGAGGTATATAAGAATGATTGAGATTTGTGGTTTATCCCATTCGCTGGGCGGAAAAACTGTGCTTCGGGAGATTAACCTTAAAATATCTGATAATACCATCCTGGGCATTGTGGGTATAAATGGCGCAGGCAAGTCCACCCTCCTTCGATTGCTTGCAGGCGTTTATCTTCCCGATGAAGGCAGCATCCAATACGACGGCAGAAGTCCTGCAGACGCTGAGACGAGAAAGGATATTTTCTTCCTTCCTGATGATCCTTATTACACCGCGTTTATGACCCCCGATACGCTTTTTGACTTCTATAAGTGCTTCCACCCGACCATGGATAAAGAGACCTACGACCGTCTACTGGGAGAGTATAAGATAGATAAAAACGGCAAGGTTCGCAATTTCTCAAAGGGTATGCGGCGTCAGGTATTTATAGCCCTTGCCCTAGCAGTAAAGCCAAGATACCTTTTACTGGACGAAGCTTTTGATGGGCTTGATCCGCTTTCCCGAAAGATATTCAAGGATGCGATTATCTCCCTGGTGGAGGAAGGACATACCACGGTGCTGATTGCCAGCCACTCCTTGCGGGAGCTGGAGGACTTTTGCGATCGGTTTGTCCTGATTGATTCTAATGTAATCAAAAGTCAGGGAGATATCTCCGAGCACGTGGGCAGGCTTTGTAAGTTCGAGCTTGCATTTACTGAGGCACTTAGCGAAGATGCGTTTGCGAATCTTCCCATTGTGTCCCTTGTTATCAAGAACAGATTTGTGCAGATCGTTTTGGAGGGAGAGAGCGACGAAATGAAAAAGAGGCTGGAAGCCCTTTCTCCCGCTGTTATGGATGAGATGCCCCTGGACTTTGAGGAGACCTTTATCTATGATGTGAGAAAGGAGAAGAAGGTATGACCAATTTTAAGGAATATTTCCGCTTGCACCTGAAAGCGAATGTCAGACCGATGCTCTACATTCTTGCGGTAGTTCTTGTTCTAACATTTTTACTCGGAATGACCCAGCAGCCGGTTGAGCGCTATCATTTTGATACAGGAAAAGTATTTACTGTTGATTATTATTCTACGCTTTATATACCCGTTATCTTTCTGTGTATTCTTGCATACGTTCTTCCCGTGATGGAGTTTTCCTTCTTCAAGAAGCGAATCAATCTGGATTGCGCATATTCGCTCCCCATTTCCCGCAGGGCAATGGGCGCCGTACATTATCTCACGGGTCTTATTATCCTGTTCGGTGCGTTCTCTTACTCCTACTTACTAAATTTTGCCCTGCTTATAGGCAGAGGCACCGGGTGGTTTTATTTTACGCCTATGATCGCCCACTATTTTCTCTGCCTGATCCTTGGTTTTGCAATGTACTCGGTGATGACCTTTGCATTTAATGAGGCAAATACCAAAGGCGATGGAATATGGTTTATGATTCTCTATACCTTTGTTTTTGTCCTCATTGTTGTTGCCATTGCCCAGATAACCGATAACTGGAAGTTATCAGATAGTGCTTATGGCGCGATCCCTTGGGGCATCGTAGATCAGATGACCACAATATATCAGCGTGTTGTTGAGTGCAATACAGGAAGTATTGCAGCCCTTTGGAATACACCGGAATTTGTGGGTGGATTTGTCTTTTGGATTGTTGCTGGCGTTGCTGCAGCGGTGGACTTTTTCCGCACCTTCGGCAAGAGAAGAATGGAAAGAACCGAAGAAATCTCCGATTCCTATCTCGGCTTCCGCACTTTGATTCCTGTGTATGCCGTAACCGGAATGATTACCTTTGAGGTATGGGATGGTGTTATCTTTTGGGTGATTATCGAGTTTTTCGCCCTTCTCGGCTACACCATCTACCGCCGTGGCTTCCATTATAAGAAGAGCGATATTGCCATCCTTTGTCTGCTTTTGATCTTTCTGTTTGTATAGACGAATATAAAAAACAGGGACGTAAAAACGGCAAAAACAATAAACGAAAACAGGAAAGGAGAGGCGAAATGAGAAAACCGTTAGCAATTCTATTGCTTCTTTGTACACTTTGCTTTTCGGGCTGTGGTTTATTAAGCAAAGGTGTTGCGGTAGAAAAAACGGACGAATGTACGAAAATAACGCTCGATAATTTTGAAGGCAAGAAAAAGATTGAAATCGTCCATGATAGCCCAAACGAAAGTGGTTTGTATTATAGCACGAATATTACAGACGGCAGTGTAACTGTGTCTTATGATCAGGGGTGGCTTTGGGATGCCGACGAGCTTTTCACAGCCTCTAATGATACCAATTCTACCGGTGGCGGTCATTATATAGATAACAATACGAGTAAAATAACAATCATTATTGAAGCGGAGCAGAAAACTTCTGGCGAGATTTTGTTAGCGTTTGCGCCGTTTGAATAATGAAATAGCAAAGATTTCCTACCGACAGAAAGAGGACGAAGAATGTAAAAATTCTTCGTCCTCTGTTTTTTTCATATTTATGAAAAAACTATTGCAATTCGCTTCACAATGTGTTAATATTTGCTTAACAAATAGAAAACCCAAATGAATATTTCTTGTGAGGTGCATTGCGATGGTCATAGAAATGTTTAACTTTTGGTACTTTTTCTGGATAATTGTCCAGGTCGGTGCTTTGGTTGGTTTGTATTTTGCCTTCCGGAACGCCAGACCTTTTACCCAAAATGCGGTTTTGTTCGGCCTTTTAATTTTAGGGCTTACGCTTCATTTTTTGAAAGTTTATATTCCACCCTACGGAGAAATTGTGGATGGGGAACTGATAGTTACCAGCCGCGGTTGGCGGGATTCCTGGTTCGTAAATATCTGCGGCGCGAATATTGCCCTGTTTCCGTTATTCTTCCTTACGAAGAATAAGTACTTAAAGGATTATATGTTCTATGTCGGTCTGATTACAGGCCTGATTGTGCTGTTCTATCCCCAAGAGCCTATTGCCAAGGGTGGTGCAGATATTCAGATGGCAGAATTTTGGGATATTATGCGGTTTTACTACCACCACTGGATGATTATGTCCGTTCCTCTGCTGATGGTGCTTTGGAAGAAGCACACCCTGTCCTATAAACGGGTATGGGTAGCACCGGTGGGTATTTTGCTGATTATGCTGTTTATTATCCTGAATCAGGTATTTCAGAGTGAGTTGGGCTTTATTCCGCTGAGAGATGCCGGCAGCGCTGTTCCCAATTATAAGAATACATCCTATATTTGGGGCCCGCTGAATAGCGACGGGACAATGGATCCCATTGGCGGTATTTTTGATATTTTCTGCCCAAGCTGGTTTAAGACCCTGCCTGTTTCTTCCGACGGCTATGGGTTTGTTGCGGGTTCCGTAAAATACTGGCCCTGGTTCTGGATGATTTTCCCGGCCTTTATTTTGGTAACACCCATTGCTTTTGGTATTTCTATGATCTTTGATCATAAGAGATTTGGAAGCGATATGAGATGGGCAGCACAGCACCTGAACGAGGGCGGCCTAAAGGATGATTTTAAGCGCCTGAGTCAAAAGATCCGCGCAAAGATTACTGAGGAAAATCCCAACAAAGTTGCTGCAAATAAATAAAGAAAAGAGCAAGCACAGGAAAGTGCTTGCTCTTTTTTGTAATTATTAGCCCTCTGCTACTACGATTTCTTTCAGGGTCAGGCCGGGGTTGCGGCGGCAGGTAAAGTCGATGGCCCAGAAGCTGTTAAATACCAGCAGCTTTCTGCCACGATAATCTTCCAAAAGCTCCGCATCGGAACCCAGGTTCAGGTCTTCGTACGCCACCGGGCAATTTTCAATCAGACGGATTTCTTCGTAGGGCAGCATTTCCATCCGCAGGTCTACGCCGTACTCATTCTTCATCCGGTACTGGAATACCTCAAACTGCAGCGTACCCACAACGCCTACGATAACCTCTTCCATACCGGAGTAGGGGGTCTTGAAGATCTGAATGGCACCTTCCTGGGCAATCTGCTCTGTACCCTTGACGAATTGCTTCCGCTTCATCGAATCCTTGGCGGAAACACGGCAGAAATGCTCGGGGGCGAAGGTGGGGATACCGGAGTAGAGGAATTTCTTGCCCGGCATGGTGATGGTATCGCCAATGGAGAAGATGCCGGGGTCAAAGACACCGATCACGTCGCCGGCGTAGGCTTCTTCTACGATTTCACGTTCCGCGGCCATCAGCTGCTGGGGTTGGGAAAGACGCATTTTGCGGCCGCCCTGCATATGGTAGTATTCTGTATCTCTTTGGAATTTGCCGGAGCAGATTCGCATAAAGGCCAACCGGTCTCGGTGGGCTTTGTTCATATTTGCCTGAATCTTAAAGACAAAGGCGGAGAAATCGGGATCAAAAGCATCCACCGTACCCTGGTCGGAGACCCGGGACAGGGGAGGGGGTGTCAGCTTCAAAAAGTTTTCCAGGAAAGGCTCGATGCCGAAGTTGGTCAAGGCAGATCCAAAGAACACGGGGGAAAGCTGACCCCGGCGAACGGCCTCAAAATCCATTTCCCGACCTGCAGACAGCAACTCTACATCGTCAATCAGCTGCTGGTGCTTGCTCTCGGAGTCCAGGTATTCCGCAACGATGGGGTCGTACAGGTCGATCTCCTGCTTGGCGGCCTTGGATTTGCCGTTCAGGCCGGAGAAGAAGAGAAGCTGGCTCTTTTCCCGGTCATAAACGCCCATAAAGTCCTTGCCGGAGCCGATGGGCCAGTTCATTGCGTAGGTTTCGATACCCAGTTCCCGCTCTACCTCGTCCAAAAGATCAAAGGGGTCTTTGGTTTCCCGATCCATTTTGTTCACAAAGGTGAAAATGGGAATATGCCGCATAGCGCAGACCTTGAAGAGCTTCCGGGTCTGGGGCTCAACGCCCTTAGCGCCGTCGATGACCATAACTGCGGCATCGGCAGCCATCAAAGTACGGTAAGTGTCCTCGGAAAAGTCTTGGTGGCCGGGGGTGGCCAGAATGTTAATGCAGAAACCGCCATACTGGAACTGCATGACGGAAGAGGTAACAGAAATACCACGCTGCTTTTCAATCTCCATCCAGTCGGAGGTGGCGGCGCGGGAATTTTTCTTACCTTTAACAACGCCTGCCTGGGCGATCGCACCGCCGTAGAGCAGGAATTTTTCGGTGAGAGTGGTTTTACCGGCGTCGGGGTGGGAGATGATAGCAAAGGTCCGTCGACGGCTGATTTCTTGGGTTAAATTGGACATAGTAGCCTCCGTAAAACACAGTATGCGAAAGTGGACTGTGCAGGTTTATTTTTCAAAATGGGAGAAGTGGGCTTTGATGGCGGCAAAGGATTCGTCGCTGATGGCGTGCTCTAAGCGGCAGGCATCTTGAATAGCCGTTTCTTCCGGAACACCTAAGGAAATGAGCATCCGGGAGAGAATATCGTGGCGCTCGTAAATCTTTTTTGCCACAGATAGGCCTTCCTCTGTCAGATGGATGTGGCTGTTCTCGTCGATGACGATATAGCCGCCGGATTTGAGAATACCCATAGCCCGGCTGACGCTGGGTTTGGAGTAGCCTAAGTGCTGGGAAACGTCGATGGCGCGCACATTACCCAGCTTTTTACTGAGAACATAAATCGCTTCCAAATACATTTCACCGGATTCCTGAATGTGCACAGCGCCACCTCCTTCAATATATCACAATTTAATATATCACAGATTCTAAGGCTTTGCAACACTTACCGCGTTGACTTTTTTGGGGTAAACTGGTACTATAATAGAAAAAGTAGGCTGTTTGGAGTGCAAAATGAAGAAATTGGACTTGAAAAACAGAATAGACAGGGAAAACCTCCGGTGGCTGCTGCGGCAATTTAAGCCCCATCGGGGAAAAATGACGCTGCTTGTGTTTTTGCAGTGCATTGTCTCCCTTTTGGGTGTTGGTTCGGTCGTGGTGAATAAGTACTTAGTTGACCGGGCAACAGAAGGATTAGATCTTGCCTGGGGCATCGGCATTATGCTGGGCGCTACAGCCCTTACGGTGATAATCAATCTGTTTGTACAGATGTGGATGATTACCTTTAACGAAAAGTGCAGCTTTTCTATCCGTACGGCGGTATATGGGAAGCTGCTCCGCGCCCGGATGCAGAAGCTTCGCGCTTTTCACAGTGAGGATGTGCTGACAAGACTTACCAGCGACGTGGAAAAGGTATCTGCCGGCATTTTGCATATCCTGATTAACGGTGTGGGTACTTTTGTGAAGCTTGTTTCTGCCTTTGTATTGCTTTACTATTATGACCCCCGGCTTGCCCTTGTGGTGCTTCTGATTGCTCCCATTGGTGTGGGAACATTTCTGCTCCTTAGCGGGAAAATGCGGTATGTGCAGGAACAATTTCAAAAGAGCGAAGGGGCATACCGGGTATTTTTGCAGGAGAACCTCAAAAACATGGAGGTCGTCAAGGCCTTTTCCGGAGAAGCGCAGAGCGAAGAGAAGCTTTTGCAGCTGCGGGATGAGCGGCTGTACTGGACAGTGAAGCTACGTCGGTTGCAGACCGTAACCCGAACAGTTGTCCACGTTACCTTCACTATGGGTACCACCGTAGCATTCCTTGCCGGTGTGGTGCAGATTGCGGAAGGTGCGATTACTTACGGCACGATGACAGCATTCCTTTCGTTGGTCGGTCAGGTACAAAGTCCTGTGCTGTCCTTAGGCGAGATGGCTCGGCGGTTTATTGCTGTGATGGCATCTGTACCCCGGATTCGGGAAGTGGAAAGCCTGGAGCAGGATGAAAGCGCAGAGAGTACCCCTGTAGCAAAAGGCTCGGTGTCTGTCCGTGGTGAGAAACTGACTTTCTCCTATGATAAAGAAGAAATTTTCCGGGATTTTTCATTTGCCGTTGCTCCGGGAGAGATGGTGGCGGTAACCGGTCAGTCCGGTGCGGGTAAGACTACGCTTATTAAGCTGCTACTCGGCTTTGCCACGCCGGATGAAGGTAAGTTGATCTTGGAAAACAAGGACGGGAAAATACCTGTTTCCGCGGCTACCCGGCACTATTTTAGCTATGTGCCCCAGGGGAACACTCTGTTTAAGGGCACGATCCGGGAAAACCTGCAGATGGCGGATGGGACAGTTGATGATGCTGCTTTGTGGTCGGCATTAGAAACGGCTTGTGCCAAGGACTTTGTGGAAAATTTGCCCCAGGGTTTAGATACACCCATCGGAGAACGGGCTTCCGGCATTTCCGAAGGTCAGGCTCAGCGAATTGCCATTGCCCGGGCAATGCTTAAAAAAGCCCCGGTGGTGATTTTTGACGAAGCCACATCAGCTCTTGATGAGGAGACGGAAGCGACCATCCTTGCTAATATCAGCAAAAAATCCGGCGATACCGCCTATGTTATTATTACCCACCGCCAAAAGGCGTTGCAGTACTGTACCAAACGAATTGAAATTTAATTATAAAACACTCTGCGGAATTTATGAAAACGCCGCAGAGTGTTTTTGCTGTGCTAAGTATATTTCTTCCCCTTTTACAAATAATAGCATCGTAATTTGTAAAATTATTGTAGGCGATTGCTGACCATCCCTGTCATTGCGAGGAGCGAAGCGACGTGGCAATCTAAAGTAGGCAGTAGGTTTTGGAGATTGCCACACCAGTGTGCGCACTGGTTCGCAATGACAACGAAGGGTGGCAGCGCCGTAAAGTATCGTAAAAGGAGAAAGATATATTATGAAGGCTACTGGCATTGTCAGAAGAGTGGACGATTTGGGGAGAATTGTCATTCCCAAAGAGATTAGAAGAACCCTCAAGATAAGAGAGGGAGATCCTTTGGAGATTTATACGGAGAAGGATGGGGGCGTAATCTTCCGGAAATATTCCCCTATGGGGGAGCTGCAGGATTTTGCTTCCCAGATCTGCGAGTCTATCGGGGATAACACCGGCTATATTGCGGCGGTAGCGGACCGAGATGGAATCATTGCCCTTTCCGGCGCACCCAAGCGAGACTTGATGGATAAGCCCAACTCCCGGGAACTGGAAAAGCTGATGGAAAACCGCAAGACCTACCGTTATACCGGCGGAGAAAATCGGATTGCGGCGGCAGAGGGTACAGATAAGTATCATCTGGGGGTGGCAACACCAATTCTCTGCCAGGGCGATTTGCTTGGCTGCGTAATGCTTCTTTTAAGCGAGGGCGATGCCCCGGTGCAGGAGGCAGAACAAAAGTTAGTGCAGACCGTGGCAGGCTTTTTAGGAAAGCAGATGGAAAGCTGAAAATAAAAGGCCCCCTTGTGTAAAGGGGGCTCCGCGTAGCGGTGGGGGATTGACAACCCCTCCGTCAAAAATCAAAGATTTTTGCCACCTCCCCTGTGTAAGGGGAGGCTTTTTGCAATCAAAAGCGGGATTTTATGGCAGCGATGCCTTTTTCTAAGATGGTGTCGGTGTTTTCACCCAAGGCAATGCGGAGAAGGTCTTCTTCTGTATCACAACCGTGGGGAACACTCCAGGCGCCGGCATCTGTGCCGGGGGCAATCAAACCGCCCAGGGAAGCAAACAAGGCGCAGTTTTCCAGCGCGGAGTCCAAAATGCGGCATACCGCATCCTCATTGAAGCGACCTTTTCCTCGGAGGTTGCCGATGGTGGAGAGGGTAGGTACCCAGACAGTACCGTTTTCCGCCATAGCGCTGAGGGCATCTTTATTCAGATAAGCGCCGTGTTCAATGCTGTCCACACCGAAAATAGCGGCAGCTTCTGCGGTGCGGGCGCCGTTACAGTGCGCCATTACGGCAAATCCCTCTTCGTGGGCAATATGAATCAGCTCTTGGATTTCCTCGGCAGGCAGACCTTCTTCGGTGAGTACACCGAACTGATTAAAGTCCATAAGCCCGGAGATCATAATTTTAATGAAATCACAGCCTTGCCGTCCTAACTTTTTCACAAGGGTGGTATAGGCTTTCATATCTTCATAGGTCTCGCCGATAAATGCGCCGTAATGTCCGGCTTTGCATAGGGGGGAGAGGGGCGTGCGATAGGTAATGCCGTATTCGGCGGCGAGGGAACGGGCTTTTTTGCCTGCGCCCCAGCGGTCGCCACCGTCCCGGAGATAGGTATAACCCTGCTCTGCGTAGGTTTGCAGCGCCTTGTGGATGAAAGCTTCGTCCGGGGTAATGGTGTGGCGAGAAATGGCGGCTTTCCAGTCGATGCCGTCCAGAATCATATGAATATGGCAATCGCTTTTCATGGATATGCCCCCTTTCTTGTATTTAGTATAGCAAAAGGTGGCAAAAATGGCAACGAAAATGTGGGAAATGTCAAATGACGGGGAATGGAGTTGATTTTTGCGGCAACTTCCGCTATAATGTATCGGAAAACTACAAATGAAGGAATGACTTATGGCAGCAAATACTTTAGATAACAATAAAATGCGAACAATGCCGGTAGGAAAGCTACTGTTTACAATGGCCCTTCCTCTGGCTCTTTCTATGTTGGTTCAGGCCCTTTACAACGTGGTGGACAGTATTTACGTTTCTCGGATCTCTCCCAGCGCAGTAACAGCCCTTTCTCTGGCGTTCCCCATCCAGCACCTGATTATCGGCTTTGCCACCGGTATCGGTGTAGGTATGAACAGCTTGCTCAGTAAATCTCTGGGCGAGAACAATCGTGAGCGGGTCAATACTGCTGCAGGCAACGGCATTTTCCTGGTATTGATTGCTACAGCTTTATTTATGCTTTTTGGCGCATTCGGCTCTCGGCCGTTTTTCGAGATGCAGTCCGATGTTGCAGAAACAGTAAACGGCGGTACATCATATATTTCCATTTGCTGTCTGTTCTCTATCGGCATTTTTGTGGAAGTGCTGGGCGAGCGGATGCTCCAGGCCTCCGGTCGGACCATTTTCACCCTCTTTACCCAGGGTACAGGCGCAGTGGTCAATATCTTGCTTGACCCGGTATTCATTTTTGGCGTTCCTGAACTGGGCATTCCCGCTCTCGGTATGGCAGGCGCGGCGATTGCGACTGTGATTGCCCAGTGGATCGCAGCTATCCTGGCAGTAATCTTTAACCTGACTAAGAATCCCGATGTTTCCTTTGGCTTGCAGTATATTAAGCCTGATATGAAAGTCCTGAAAAAGATGCTGTCTGTGGGTATTCCGTCCATTGTTATGATGGCTATCGGCTCTGTAATGACCTTCTCTATGAACGGTATTTTCCAAAGCTTTAAGGACTACGGCGAGACCGCTACAGGCGTTTTCGGTGTCTATTTCAAGCTCCAGAGTTTTGTCATTATGCCGGTTTTGGGCATTAACAATGCTTCCGTTTCCATTATTGCCTATAATTACGGCGCAAGACTTCCGGACCGGATCACAAAAAATCTCCGCTGTGGTCTGACGGCTGCGCTTGTGATTATGTTCTCGGGCGTCGCTTTGTTCCAGCTTGCTCCGGAACTGCTTTTGTCGCTCTTTGAGCCTACGGAGGAATTTAAGGCCATCGGTATTAGCGCCTTGCAGATCGTTTCCATCGGTTTCCCCATGGCAGGCGTCAGCATTGCCCTGACAGCCAGCTTCCAGGCTTTGGGCGTGGGCATTTATGCCACCATTAACTCTCTGTGCCGGCAGCTTATCGTACTTGTGCCTGTGGCGTATCTTTTGAGCCTGACCGGTGATGTTCACCTTGTTTGGTGGGCTTTTGCTGTAGCGGAGCTTGTCAGTATGCTGCTGACAATTCTCTTCTTCCGCCGTGTCTATCGGCAGAAGGTTAAGACCCTTGTACAGGGCGAAAATCTGTGATATAATTACTTTTACGACAAAAAAGGAGGGTAGCTTGTGAATATCGGAGAAGTAAAAATCGACAGCAGCCATATCCACAAGCTGCTGTCCGCCGCCAGTGGTGATGCGGCTCTTTTGTATCTTTACATAATGAGCGGTAATGTCCCGGAAAACGGGGAAAAAGAGCTTCGCCTTGGCGCTACCCGCTACGCTTGCGCTGCAGCAACCTTGCGGCAGCTGGGCTTGTGGCCGGAAAAGAAGAATGTGCCCATTTTTTCTGGGGAACGCCCTCAATATTCGGAGCACGATGTGGTGCTGGCGATGGATGGCGACCGGGAGTTTAAGGCGCTTTACGGTGAGGTGCAGAGGCAAATGGGCCGAAGCCTCAATACGGAAGAACTGAAAATCCTGCTTGGCATTGTCCGCTATTTGGGGATGCCTGCAGAGGTGGTTTCCGTGCTGATTTGCTACTGCAAGGATAAAGCGCGGCAGAAAGGCTTGAAAGCGGCTTCTCTGCGTTTTATTGAAAAAGAAGCTTACGCCTGGGCGGAGCAAGGAATTGATACCATTGAAGAGGCGGCCGCCTATATTCAGCGGCAGAATTTCCGCCAAAGTCAGATCGGGCAGATTATGGAAAAAATCCAGATTCGTGGCCGGAAGTTGACAACCGCGGAAGCAAAATACGCCCAGCAGTGGGTGGATTGGGGCTTCCAGCCGGATGTGATTGAAATGGCCTATGAGCGTACCTGCCTGAATACCGGCGGTATGAACTGGCCTTATATGAATAAAATCCTTGCCCGGTGGCAAGAAGCAGGTCTTCTTACCCCCGAGGATATTCGAAACAAGGATAGAAAGCCTGCGCCCAAGGGCGCAACGGGAGAGCTTGGTGGCGAGGACTACGAAGCAATCCAAAGAATTTTACGGGAGGGATAAAAAATGGCATATAGCGCAGATGTTTTGCGGAAAGCAAAAGCCCGCTTGGAAGCGATGCGTTCCGATCGGCAGTCTATCCAGCAGCAGCGGCTGCAAAGTGCCTATGAAGCCCAGCCCCGTTTGCGGCAGATCGACCAGCTTCTGCGGCTGAGTATGGCAGAGGCGGCTCGGGCAGTATTTGCCCAAAGCGGTGATGCCCACGCAATGATGGAAAAGGTTCGCCGGGAAAATCAGGAACTGCAGAAAGAGCGGGAAGCCATTTTGCAGGCGCATTTCCCAGAAAATTACTTGCAGGAAGGTCCTGTGTGCGAGATTTGCGGTGGTGTAGGCTATATCGGCGCAGAAATGTGCCAGTGTCTGCAAAGCCTTTGCCGGGAGGAGCAGAGAAAACTCTTAACGCTTCTTGCCTGCGGTACGGCTTCCTTCGGGGATTTCCGATTGGATTACTATCCCGATACCATCGACCCAAAGTATGGCGCAAGCCCCCGGACGGTGATGGAGCGGACATACGATTATTGCCGGAAATATGCCGCTTCTTTTGGACCTGACAGCGGAAGCCTTTTGTTTGTAGGTGGTACTGGTCTGGGTAAGACGATGCTTTCCGCCTGCATTGCTACGGAGGTAACGGAAAAGGGTTACTCTGTGGCTTATGAGAGCGCAGGACACCTGTTCTCTAAGCTGGAGAAGAACCGCTTTAATCCTACACAGGAGAGTTATGCAGCGGTGGCGGAGATTGAAAATGCCCAGCTTCTCATTATTGACGATCTGGGTACAGAAATGCCCGGTAATTTCGTTACAGCCGCCCTTTACACCTTGATCAATGACCGGATTCTTGCCGGAAAGCCCACCATTATTTCCACGAACTTAAATGCTCAGGAGATTACCCAGCGGTATTCCCCTCAGATCGCATCCCGGCTGCGGGGCGCATATCGGCAGCTGACTTTTGTGGGTGAGGACATTCGGTTGAAGAAATGAAGATAGGTATTTTATTTGATCTGGACGGCACACTTTTAGATACTTTAGGCGATCTGCAGGTGGCAGTCAATTATGCCCTTTCCCAGTTCGGTTATCCCGGACGGGAGAAATGGGAGATCCGCAGCTTTTTAGGCAACGGCATGCGAAATCTCATTAAACGATCTCTGCCCGATGGCGCGTCGGAAGAAACGGTAAGTAAAGTCCTTTCCGTGTACCAGCCCTATTACGACAGCCATAATCTAATACTTACCCGCCCTTATGAGGGAATTTTGCCTGCGCTGGAGGCCTTAATAAAGGGGAAATATCCCATCGGCGTGGTCTCCAATAAGCAGGACACAGCGGTGAAGCCTATGTGCGCCCGGTTTTTTGGACCGGAGCTGTACGCTTTGGGAGAAATCCCCGGCTGTCCTCGGAAGCCTGCGCCGGATATGCTCCGGAAGGCTATGGCGGCTCTTGACATTGAGGGCGCTATCTATGTGGGTGATAGCGAGGTGGACTTGCAGGTGGCGGAAAATGCCGGCTTGCTCTGTTTACTGGTAACCTGGGGCTTCCGGGATCGGGATGTGCTGGAGGCCGCAGGCGGAAAGCATTTTTGCGATACACCTGCAAAGCTGGGAGAAACCATAGAAGAGATAATTTCTTCCTATTATGGTGGATAATCGCCACCTTGCGTCTTGACGCGGGAGTAGATTTGTGATACTATTAGCGTTGCCGCCGGTATGGTGGAATAGGTAGACACAAGGGACTTAAAATCCCTCGGAGTAAAATCCGTACCGGTTCGATTCCGGTTACCGGCACCAATTAACCCACATCCCCAACAGGGGATGTGGGTTAATTTTTTTTCTAAAGATACCGGAATCGAACCCATCTAAATGCAACAGTCCGGGGGACAGTTGCTGCCACCAGTGCAAACACTGGTGGCTACTTTAATTTTCGTTCACAGCGAAAATGCAAATCGATTCCGGTTACCGGCACCAAAAAGAGAGCACCCAAAAGGGTGCTCTCTTTTTATATAAAAAATTCTTTACAACGGAAAAAAGCAGGTGTATAATAAGGAAAAATTTTGTTGAGGTGATTTCTGTGGCTTACAAAAGAATTTTAACAATCCAGGATATTTCCTGCGTAGGTCAGTGCTCTCTGACTGTGGCACTGCCTATTCTTTCTGCTTGCGGTGTGGAGACGGCGATCCTGCCCTCTGCGGTGCTTAGCACCCATACTGCTGGCTTTACCGGCTTTACCTTCCGGGATCTGGCAGACGATATGCCTGCTATCCGAGACCATTGGAAGAAGGAGAGCATTGAGTTCTCTGCCATTTATACAGGCTACCTGGGAAGTATCAGCCAGGTGGATTATGTGCTGTCTATTCGGGAGGCAACCTTATCTGACGGTGGACTCCTTGTTGTTGATCCGGCAATGGCAGATAATGGCAAGCTCTATCCTATTTTCGATATGGCTTATGCAAAAGAAATGGGCAGACTTTGCGCTGCTGCGGATTATATTCTCCCCAATATTACCGAGGCTTGCTTCCTTACGGGAATGGAATATCGGGAGCAGTATGAGGAAAGCTATATCGAAGAACTGATCGGAAAGCTTCAGGCGATGGGCTGCAAGAATGTTGTCCTCACCGGCGTTTCCTACCGGGAAGGCTTCACCGGCGTTCTGGTGGCAGAAGGGAAGAAGCGGAGCTATTATGAGCACGTGAAGCTACCCAACTCCTGCCACGGTACCGGCGATATTTACGCTTCTGCTTTTGTGGGCGCCCTTACCCGGGGCAAATCTGCACCGGAGGCAGCAAAAATCGCTGCCGATTACACGGTTTCCTGCATCCGTTACACCGAAACTGTGCCCAATCACTGGTACGGCGCAGCCTTTGAGCCGGTGCTGGGTGAACTGATCAAGGCCGTTGCAGATTGATCGTTATGCGGTATATTTTTTGATTTTTTTGGCTTCTGTTGACCTGAAAATGGGAAAAATTAAGCCGTTTGTGGTTAAGTCTTGACATTTTGGTTATAAATTGTTATAGTAGTCACACATAAGGGAGTAATTCCGGGCAGGCTTGCCTGCCTGTAACATTTCGTCAATACAGCTTCGGCTCGGGATGTTTATGTAAGAATGAGACTTATGCACCGCGGGATCGCTGTGCATAGGTCTTTTTTTATTTATGAAATTAAGGAGTGTTGTTCGGATGCAGAAAACCTACACCCTGTCCACCCAGGAGGTTATGAAGAACCTGGGCGTGACAACAGAGGGCCTTTCTTCCCAGGAGGCTGCCAAGCGCCTGG
This sequence comes from Faecousia sp., assembly GCA_045658625.1. GTDB lineage: Bacteria > Bacillota > Clostridia > Oscillospirales > Oscillospiraceae > Faecousia. The sequence goes on along the minus strand of JAZOVI010000098.1, from coordinate 10,973 downwards.
AGCAGTACGGTCCTAACAAGCTGAAGGAAGCAGCAAAGCCTTCTCTTTTACAGCGTTTCCTGAATCAGCTCAAGGACCCCATGCTGATCATTTTGATGATCGCTGCCGCTGTTTCTGCCCTGACCGGTATGCTTTCCGGTGAAAATGAGTGGGCAGAAGTCATTATCATCATCGCCGTTGTTCTGCTCAACGCCATTTTGGGCGTGGTGCAGGAAAGCAAGGCAGAAGCTGCTATCGAAGCTCTGCAAACCATGACGGCAGCTACTTGTAAAGTCATTCGGGATGGCAAGCAGATCGTGCTTCCTTCCTCCGAGCTGGTTCCCGGTGATGTGGTGGTGCTGGAAGCCGGTGATGCTGTACCTGCTGACGGCCGCATTATCGAAAATGCCAGCCTGAAGATCGAGGAAGCTGCCCTTACCGGTGAGTCTGTTCCTGTTAACAAGCTGATCGATGCCCTGAACCTGACCGCAGGTCAGGAAGATGTTCCTTTGGGCGACCGGAAGAATATGTGCTATATGGGTTCTACCGTGGTTTACGGCCGTGGCAAGGTAGTTATTACCGAGACCGGTATGGACACCGAAATGGGCAAGATTGCCGGCGCTCTGGCTGCTGCTGAGGAAGAGGAAACACCCCTGCAGAAGAAGCTGGACAGCCTGGGCAAGACCCTTAGCTTCATTGTGCTGGGTATCTGCATCTTTATTTTCGCATTCAATCTGCTGATGGCTGGCGATTTCAGCCTGAGCGCTGTACTGGAAACCTTCATGGTCGCCGTTTCCCTGGCAGTTGCTGCTATCCCCGAGGGCCTGGCTACGGTTGTTACCGTTGTTCTGTCCATCGGTGTTACCAAGATGAGTAAGCGCAACGCCGTTATCCGCCGCCTGACCGCTGTTGAGACCCTGGGCTGTACCCAGGTTATCTGCTCCGATAAGACCGGCACCCTGACTCAGAATAAGATGACCGTTGTAGAGTGCGCCGGCGATGAAAGACTGGTTGCCACCGCTATGGCGCTCTGCTCCGACGCGAACCTTAACGACAGCGATGAGGCAGAGGGCGAGCCCACCGAGTGCGCGCTTGTAAACTTTGCCTGCAAGTTAGGGCTGAAGAAGCAGGACTTGGAAGCTTCCGCTCCTCGTGTGGACGAAGCTCCCTTCGACTCCGGCCGTAAGATGATGTCTACCATTCATTCTGTGGATGGCAAGTTCGTCCAGTACACCAAGGGCGGCCCTGATGTGATCCTGGCTCGCTGCAAGTACTATCTGGAAAACGGCGAAGTAAAGCCCATGACCGAGGCAAAGATTGCCGAGATTATGGCGTCTAACAAGGCAATGGCCGACAAGGCACTGCGTGTGCTGGCTGCTGCTCAGCGCCTGTGGGATACAAAGCCTGCAGACAATACCCCTGAGTACCTGGAGCAAGAGCTGGTATTCCTGGGTCTGACCGGTATGATCGACCCTGTTCGTCCTGAGGTCAAGGCTGCTATCGAGGAGTGCCGTGCCGCCGGTATTCGCCCTGTAATGATCACCGGCGACCATAAGGACACCGCTGTGGCCATTGCTAAGGAGCTGGGCATTATTACCGATGCTTCCGAGGCCATTACCGGCGCAGAGCTGGACGCCATTTCCGATGAGGATATTTGTGAGTTCGTCAAGAAATTCGGCGTGTACGCCCGCGTCCAGCCCGAGCATAAGACCCGTATCGTCAAGGCTTGGAAGGCAAACGGCTATATTACCGCTATGACCGGCGACGGTGTCAACGACGCACCCTCCATTAAGTCTGCCGACATCGGCGTAGGTATGGGTATTACCGGTACTGACGTTACCAAGAACGTTGCCGATATGGTTCTGGCTGACGATAACTTTGCTACCATCGTTTCCGCTGTTGGCGAAGGCCGTCGGATTTACGATAACATCCGTAAGGCTATCCAGTTCCTGTTGGCCTCCAATATGAGTGAGGTGCTGGGCGTATTCGGCGCAACGCTCATGGGCTTTGTGCTGCTGAACCCCGTCCACCTGCTGTTTATTAACCTGGTTACTGACTGCTTCCCGGCGCTGGCCCTCGGTATGGAAGAGGCAGAACCCGATACAATGAACCGCCCTCCCAGAAACTCCAAGGACGGCATCTTCTCCGGCGGTTTGGGCGTTGACGTTGTCTATCAGGGCATTCTCGTTACCGTTATTACCATTGTAGCATACCTCATCGGCGCTTCTATGGAATTTGGTGAGGGCTGGTTTAATGCCCTGCGTACTGCCGGTGAATCCGGCCACGGTATGACCATGGCTTTCCTGGCAATGAGTATGTGTGAGATTTTCCACTCCTTTAACCTCCGTTCTCAGAGAAAGAGCGTGTTCGCTCTCCGCAGCCAGAACAAGATCTTGTGGCTGGCTATGATCGGCAGTTTGCTCCTGACAACTTTGATTATCGAAGTACCCTTCCTGGCAAATGCCTTTGGCTTTACCACCATCGGTCTTGCAGAGTACGGCATTGCAATGGGTCTGGCTTTCCTGGTAATCCCTGTGGTCGAGTTTGTAAAGCTCATCCAGCGGGCATTGGCAAAATAATCCAAATAAAAAGTAATTACCCCAGTTTGTGCAGACAGCACAAACTGGGGTAATTTATATTCTGTTGTTATTCCTCTACAGATGTTTCCTCGGTAGGCGTTTCCTCAGTGGTAACTTCCTCAGCAGGGGGGGTGATAATTGCCATCATCTCTTCGCCTGTGATGGTTTCTTTTTCCAAAAGCACCGCAGCAATCTTGTCCAGCAGCTCCCGGTTTTCTGTCAGGATGCGTACAGAATCATTATAGCAGTTGTTCAGCAGCTTTTTGGTCTCAGTATCAATAATGCCGTAGGTCTCCTGAGAGCAATCCAGGCTGCTCTGTTCTTCCAGATACGCGTTGTGCACAGTTACAGGTGCCATGAGACCCAGCTCGTCGCTCATACCATAGGTGGCGACCATATTCCGGGCGAGGGAAGTAGCCCGCTGGATATCATTGGAAGCGCCGGTGGTCATGGTGTTAAAGACCACAGCCTCTGCGGCTCTGCCACCCAGCAGAGAGCGCATCTGCGTAAGCAGCTCTTCTTTGGTAGACAGGAACTTTTCTTCCTCAGGCAGATACATAGTATAGCCCAGCGCGCCGGAGGTGTGGGGAACAATCGTAATTTTGCTGACCGGTACATCTTTCTTTTCCAAAGCGGATACCAAAGCGTGGCCCACCTCGTGGTAGGCGACCAGCTTCTTTTCCTGGTCGGTAAGAACGGTATTTTTCTTTTCTGTGCCGGCAATTACTACCTCAAAGGACACAATCAGGTCTTCCTGGGAAACTGCCTGACGACCCTGACGGACAGCCCGGAGGGCGGCTTCGTTTACAAGGTTTGCAAGGTCAGCGCCTACCGCGCCGGCGGGTGCCTGGGCAATCTTTTTAAGATCCACATCTTCTGCAAGCTTAATTTTCCGGGTGTGCACTTTCAAGGTATCCAGTCTGCCTTGATAATTGGGCTTATCTACGATAATCCGGCGGTCAAAACGACCGGCGCGGAGAAGCGCCTTATCCAAAATTTCCGGACGGTTGGTGGCGGCTAAAATCACGATACCTTTGGAGGAATCGAAGCCGTCCAGCTCGCCAAGCAACTGGTTAAGTGTTTGATCATTATTACCGAAGCGGGAATCACGCCGATGACCTACCGCATCGATTTCATCGATAAAAATAATAGCGGGAGCAACTTTGGTAGCCTGCTGGAACAGGTCCCGGACACGGCTTGCGCCTACGCCCACGAACATCTCTTCAAAATCCGAGCCGGAAATAGAGAAGAAGGGAACACCGGCTTCACCGGCTACCGCCTTGGCAAGTAAGGTCTTACCTGTACCGGGAGAACCTACCAGTAAAGCGCCCTTGGGCAGCTTTGCGCCGATGTCTGTATACTTTTGGGGATTGTGGAGGAAATCAATGATCTCCTGGAGGCTTTCCTTTGCCTCATCCTGACCGGCAACATCCTTGAAGGTAACACCGGTCTTTTTCTCCATATAGACTTTTGCCTTGCTGGCACCCATACCACCCATCATTCCGCCGCCGCTGCTCATCCGCTTGGTGAGGAAATTCATAAAAACGAACAGCAGGCCGATGCTCACCAAATAGTAAAGGACCATAACAATGCCGGAATTGTCCTCTAAAATGGTATAGCTGACGGTGATGCCCTTAGCATCCAGGGTTTCTACGAGCCGCAGAACATCTCCGGAGGGGAGACCTGTAAAGCAGGCTTTTTGGTCATTTGCAGGCTTGGCGGCCTCATCCTTCGTCATATAGAGAATGCGGTCGTGATGGATTTCCACCTCTGCAATGTTATTTTTTTCCACATCATCCATAAAATCAGAGAAAGTGGTTTTGGTATACTGGCTGTCGGAGACCATACTGGCGATCATACTGATCACCAGAATGACAACCACAGACAGCAGCAGAAGCGGTAGCTTACTCTTCGGTCGTTTGCCGTCCTGCTCCGGCGGACGGTTATTATTTTGCTCCATAGGAACAGATACTCCTTTCAAGACATACTTTTGATAATATCTTACCACAAAAACAGCTTCTGTGCAACGAAATGAAGCGTTATTTAGGGTAAATTTTCTGTAAACATATAAATTTTTTTGTTTTCTGGAAAATTTCTGTTGTCCAGCGACAGAAATTCTGCTACAATAGAAAAAAGTATGCCAAGGGGGATCATTATGAGAACCGATAAAGGAAATAGAAGAGATTTTACACCTGTCCAAGAAGTGGAAGGCCAGTTAGAGGGTCGTAATGCCCTGACAGAAGCCCTGCGTAGCGGCAGAACCATTGACAAGGTGTTTATTGCCGCCGGTGAGACCGATAGAGCGCTTCAGCGTTTGGCTGCCGAGGCAAAGGAAGCCGGTGCGGTTGTTGTGCCGGTAGACCGCCGGAAGCTGGATATGATGAGTGCCACCCGTGCCCATCAGGGAGTGATTGCCTTAGCGGCAGCACGGGAGTACTTTACTGTCGACGATATTTTGCAGGAGGCGGCAGACCGGGGAGAAAATGCCCTGATCATCCTCTGCGATGAGCTGACCGACCCCCATAATTTGGGCGCGATTATTCGGACGGCCGAATGTGCCGGCGCCCATGGTGTGATTATTCCCAAGCGACGCAGTGTGGGCTTGACTGCTGTAGTGGCAAAGGCCTCTGCCGGCGCGGTGGAGCATATGAAGGTGGCTCGTGTTACAAACCTGAATGCAACCATCGATGAACTGAAGGAAAAAGGTATCTGGGTCTTTGGTACGGCTGCGGAGGGTTCTATCCCTATGTACGAAGCTGACCTGACCGGACCTACCGCCATTGTGGTTGGCTCTGAGGGTGAGGGAATGAGCCGCCTGGTGCAGAAAAACTGTGATGTAACGGTCCATATCCCTATGAAGGGAAAAATCACTTCCCTCAATGCGTCTGTTGCTGCATCGGTCCTGCTGTACGAAGCTGTACGGCAAAGGAGGTAAGATAAATGGCAGAGAAAGATAACCTGAATTTGGAGCTGGATGATATTATCCGGGAGTTTAGTGAAAAGCCTGCCCAGGAGAAATTCTCCAAGGCGAAGAAAATGGAAGATACCATCCCCTTGGAGGATGTGATTCAGGCCAGCCAGGAGCAGGCGGCTGTCCAGGAAAAAACCCAGCGGTTTACCCCTGTAGAGGAAACCCGGGAATTTACGCCTGTGGCAGAGGAAACCCAGGAAATTCCTGTGGTGAAGGCGAAAAATATGGAGGATACAGTAAACCTGGATCCTAAGAAAAAGCCCCAAGCCCCCAAAACTTTGCGTACACCTTTCCAAATTATGCGCAGAAAGATTGTGGAAGGCCCGGAGCGTCAGTATTATGCCCTGCGGGAGTTGGGCATCGCCAAAATTCAGACGGTGATGCTGCTGAGCCTCTTGGTGGCAGCCCTCTCTGCGGGTGTTACGATCCTGTATGCTATGGGTTATGTACCGGAGGAACGGCTGCGGCTGGTGATCTTCGGTCAGCTTCTGTTGATGCTGTTTTCCGCGCTGCTGGGCGCCTTCCAGCTGGTGGATGGTCTGTTCCTGCTGGGAAAACTGCGTTTTAGACCCAATACCTTGCTTGCCTTTACCTTTATTGCCTGCTGTATTGACGGTTGGTTTTGCCTGATGAATTTGCGTGTGCCTTGTAGCACTGTGTTCTGTATTCAGGTCTTTATGTCCCTTTGGGGCTCGTATTTCCAGAGAACCACAGAGACCTGCCGTACGGACACTATGCGCACAGCAAAGGTTCTTGCCGGCATTGGTGAAAAGAAGGACTATGCTGACGGTATTCATGGTCTCCTCCGTTGTAACGGCGATGTGGATGACTTTATGAACACCTATGGTAAGGAAGATGCCCCGGAAAAGATCCTGGGCTGGTACTGCCTGGGCGCATTTTTGGTAGCTATCGTTGTTGGCGTTGTTATCGGTTTGATGAACGGCGCGGATATGGGTGTGCAGATTTTTGCCACAGCTCTTTTGGCGGCAATGCCTGCTACTATGTTTATCACCCTGACAAGAGCCGCCCGGCAGTTGGAGCGGAAGCTTTATAAGCTTGGCGTCGTGATTTGCGGCTGGCGTGGCGTAAAGGGTTTGGCGAAAAAAGCCTATTTCCCCCTTACTCACAAGGATATTTTCCCCGATGGCACAGTAAAACTCAACGGTGTGAAGTTCTACGGAAGCCTTGCCCCCGCTACAGTAGTTGGCTACGCCGCTGCGGTGGCAAAGCGGGAGGACGGCAGTTTAGCGCCGCTGTTTGCAGAACTGAAGAGCAGCTACTATGTGGAAAATTTCCCTGTGGATAGCTTTAAGACTTATGCCGGCGGCATTGGTGGCGGTGTAGACGGCTGCGTGGTATTGGTAGGTACGCTACCAATGCTCAAGGCTATGAATGTAAAAGTCCCCGAGGATGTTAAGATGCCCGGCGGCATCGGCGTGGCGGTGGATGGCACATTCTCCTGCCTGCTGGCGGTTAATTACGAGCGTGTACGCCCGGTTGCTCACGGTCTTTCCGTGCTGTGCGGCTGCCCGGGACTTACCCCTGTGCTGATTTCCGATGACTTGATGCTCTCCGGAAGCTTTATGCAGAAGAAATTCCGCATCCGTCCTAAGAAGATTCACAGACCTTCCGAGGAAGAACGGCAGCGTCTGCGGAACATTGCTATTGACGAGGAAGATCGGGTGCTGGCTTTGTGCGTACGCCCCACACTTTCTGCCTACGGTTATGCCATTACCGGCGCCCGGGCGCTTCACAATGCGGTGGTGCTGGGTGTAATCGTGCATATTTTAGGCGGCGCGCTTGGTTTGGGCGCTGTGGCGGTTCTGGCATTTTTGGGTCAGACAGCGCTTCTGTCTCCGCTGAACATTTTGCTGTATCAAGCTATTTGGCTGATTCCCGGTTTCCTACTTACGGAGTGGACAAGAGCAATATAAGAAAAGACCTCCTTTTGGAGGTCTTTTTGTTATATTGATGTACCTGAGATGTAACTTGCGTCTTCGACATAAGTGTGTTATAATTAATTTATCAAATCTTTAGGAGGTTGGGAAATGAAAAAAGTACGGTTTATTATGGTAGCACTGTGTTTGTTGGCAACAACTTTGATAATCTGCATCTTTTGTAATATTTTTCAATCTACAGAGCCTACTAATCCTACAGAGTATTTGGGTGAAAGATCTGGTCGTTGCGGTGAAAATCTGGTTTGGAATCTGGATGATGCCGGTGTTCTTACGATATCCGGCATTGGCCCAATGTGGAATACTAACGATTTACGTATGTGGGGTATGTTCAAGCCGGCAATTAAAACGGTTATTATTGGCGATGGGGTAACGACTATTGGCGATTGGGCTTTTGAAACTTGCCGGGAGCTTACTTCAGTGTCTATAGGTGCCAGCGTGGAAAGAATTGGTGAGTATGCTTTTTCCAGATGCTATAATCTAAAAAGTATAACCATTGGAGGGAATATAAGAACAATTGACAAAGGTGCATTTTATCATTGCGAAGGACTTACTAATGTAACCATTGGCGATAGCGTAACAACCATAGGTGAACGGGCATTTGAGTTCTGCACAGAATTAACTGAGATAACCCTTGGTGATGGTGTAAGAACCATAGGCGAAAGTGCATTTAATTCCTGCGAAAGCCTTACAGATATTGTAATTCCGGCCAGTGTCATAGAAATCGGAGAGAATGCTTTTCAACAATGCAAACAACTGGCGGGGATTTGGGTCAGCGAAGAAAATAAGATATACAGTAGCGATGACAGGGGTGTTTTGTTTAATAAGAAAAAAACAGAATTGATGCGAGTGCCCAATCAACTTAGTGGCGTTTACCGAATTCCGGATAGCGTAACGGTAATTGGTGGTGATGCATTTCATATAAGCGGCGAACTGACAGAGATATTTATTCCGGCCAGCCTTTCGGTGATACCCGATGGCGCATTTTATTTCTGGGAAGGGCTTACCAAGCTTGCTGGAATATGGGTAGATAAGGATAATCCTGCATATAGTAGTGATGAATATGGTGTTTTGTTTAATAAGGATAAGACGGTGCTAATCCAGGCGCCCAGGGCGTTGAGCGGTGTCTACACGGCTCCGAATGGTGTAACTACAATTTGTGAGGAAGCATTTGCGAATTGTAGGGAACTCACCACTGTTACCCTTCCGCAGGGGGTAACCACTATTTGCAGGTGTGCTTTTTTTGATTGCGAAATGCTGTTGCGCATCCAAATACCGGATAGTGTTATGCTGTTTGAAGATATGGTTTTTGCTGGCTGTACAGCCCTTTCTTCTGTTAATATCCCTATGGGCGTAAAACAGATTAGTGGATCGTTGTTCTATGAGTGCATTAATCTAAAAGAGATTAATATTCCGAATAGTGTAACCCACATTGGGGATGCGGCGTTTTGGGGATGTAGCAGCCTTGCAAGTATCAAATTCCCGGATAGCATAACAAGCATTGGGCCGTATGCATTTGATAATTGTATTCGCCTTGAAAACATTGCAATTCCTGCAAATATGTCCATAATTGAAAATGGTGTTTTTTCCGGCTGTGCCGGTCTTACAAATGTCTCAATCCCGGAGAGCATAAAAACTATCGGCGATTATGCGTTTTCTGATTGTGTTGGCCTTACGAGTATCATAATTCCAAAAAGCGTAACCAGCATTGGAGAACGCGCATTCTGGCGTTGCTACGGATTAAAATCCATTACCATTCATCGCAATATAACGAAGATTGCAGAAGGTGTGTTCCTGTTTTGCACGGAACTTAAGAATGTGTACTATTACGGAAGTCAAGAGAGCTGGAATAAAATGGAAATAGGTTTTAATAATCAAGCTTTCTTAGAAGCGAATATTACTTATTTGGATGCAAATTAGTGAAACAGCGGCACCCTCGCTTGAGAGGGTGCCGCTAATATATTTATTACAGATTTAGTAACTTCTCTGCGTTTTTGTGGAAAATCAGTTCCTTTTCTTCCTCGGTCAGAGGAAGGGCGCGGATGGCATCTACGGTGTCTTTTTGACCGCGCCAGGGGCTGTCAGTTCCGTAAACAACACGGTCTGCGCCTAAATCACGGATTAGCTTTATAAAATCCGCTTCTTCCATAAGCCCCAAAGCTTCCTGCGTGTAGTACCCACGCTGACCGGGCTTTAGGTGTCGCAAACCAAAGGAAGTGTCGACATAGATATTTGGCAGATCGCCATACATATCCGCAGCTTCGGACCAGTCCTGCAGCGCACCCATATGGGCGCCAACAAAGGTTACAGGGCCGACTTCCTTTATAACATTTCGGATCTGCTGCGGGCTGCTGTAAGCAGAAAGACCGGGGAAGGCAGGCTCTTTGCCAGAGTGGTTGACAACAATCAGCCCCAGCTCGCCGCATTTTGCAAGTACCCGCATCGTGGCGGGGTCATCAATGGGTACACCCTGATATTGGGGGTGGAGCTTGATGCCTTTCAGACCTGCTGCGGAAATTCGCTCTAGCTCTTCCTTCCAGTTGGGGGCATAGGGATGGACACAGCCGAACCAGTAAAGGTCGGGGTCGCCCTGTTCTGCGCCTGCAATTTGCAGGTCGTTCATATGGGAGATTTTTGCGGGATTGGTCGCTACCGACAGAAGAACGCTGATATCAATGCCGGCATCCTTCATAGATGCCCGCAGAGCGTCCAGAGAGCCGTCTAAATAGGTAGGTGTGGCCGCCTTGATCTCGATGGTGGCAATGGCGTGGGCAGCAATTTTCTTGGGGAATATGTGGGTGTGGAAATCAATAATCATTTTTCTGTTACCTCCTGCACGTGCAGGGTATTTTCTTTTACCGTAAAACGAACATCCCAGATACCGTAGGAAAGACCGTATACTCGTTCAGGATCGTTTTGATAGGAGGGGCGGGGGTCGTGAGAAAGGACTTCCAAAAGGCCTGCCTGCTTTTCGGGCGGTAGCTTTGCAAGCAGCGCTTCCGGGAAATCAACCTGCAGTAGAAAATCCCCGGCGGTATCTGTAAAGCCACCGCCTGCCTCTTCGTGGCAATCGCAATAGGGAATGTAGGGCTTAATGTCAAAAATAGGTGTGCCGTCCATTAAATCCGCGCCGGCAACCAGCAGAACCGTACCCTTTTCTGTTTTCTCTGTACCCAAAAGCCGTACACTGGAAAGCCCCAGGGGATTGGGACGGAAAGGGGAGCGGGTGGCAAAAACGCCGAGGCGGGTATTTCCGCCCAGCCTGGGTGGACGAACGGTAGGCGACCAATCCTCCCGAATTGCCTGGGAAAACTGCCAGATGAGCCATAAATGGGTAAAACCATCAATGCCCCGCAGGGCATCGTCGTTACGAAATTCCGGCTCAAAAACGATTCGGGAGACCATACTGTTGGTAAGCCCACTTTGTCGGGGAATACCGAACTTTTCAGTAAAATCATTTTCAATTCGCGCAATAACTTTTACAGCAAA
>JAZOVI010000097.1:0-14709 GCA_045658625.1 Faecousia sp. | reverse complement strand
AAGCATATCCTTTTAGAGCATTTTCACGATCCGGAGGAGCTGTATCACGCCCGCCCGGACGCCTTTTCCGTAATTGACGATATCACAGAGGATATTGTCAAAGCCCTGCAAAATAAGGAGCTTTCCAAAGCGCGGGGCATTTTGCGCGCCTGTCAGGAGAAAAACATCCAGCTTTTCGCGCTGACGGATTCTGCTTATCCCCGTCGGCTGAAAAATACCAAGGACGCGCCTCTTGTGCTTTACTGCAAGGGATTCCTCCCGGATCTTGACAATACACCCACCATTGCCATCGTAGGCACACGGAAAGCAACGCCCTATGGAATGAATGTCTCCCGCCGGATGGGCGCGCAGATTGCCGCCTGTGGCGGTATCGTCATTTCCGGCGGCGCTACGGGTAATGATACCATGGCCCTTTCCGGCGCCCTTTCCTGCCAAAATCCTGTTATCGCTGTGCTGGCAGGCGGTGTGGATGTGGTATATCCCAAATCCAATACCGCACTCTTTTCCCAAATTGAAAAGCAGGGCTGCTTGCTCTCTCAGTACCCTCCCGGAACACCCCATTATCGCTGGAATTTTCCTGTTCGCAACCGTGTGATGAGCGGAATTGCTGACGGTGTGCTGGTGGTGGAAGCGCCCCAGGGCAGCGGCGCGCTGATTACCGCCCGGGCCGCATCGGAACAGGGGCGGGATGTATTCGCCGTTCCCGGAAATATTGATGTTCCCACCTGCGCCGGCAGCAATGCCCTTTTGCAGGATCGGGCTACCCCGGTTTTCAGCGGTTGGGACATTATGAAGGAATATGAAGCCATCTATCCGGATAAAGTACATAAGGCCGCTGCACCCACGGTTTTTCACGAAGAAACCCCCGTGGCAAAGGTGGCAGAGCCTGCCGCTCCCCCGAAACAATCTTCTCCAAAGGGTACTGCTGCGCAGAAATTACCCATTGACAAGGAAGAAAAATCCGCTTATAGTGGCATACGCAATGATTTATCCGGTCTTAACGATCAGGAAAAGGCGGTACTTACCTGCTTGACAGGTACGCCCAAACCTGTGGACGATGTCATCGCTGGAATCGGAATTCCATCCCAAAAAGTACTGTCAATTCTGACTATGTTGGCCATCCGGGGCTATGTGCAAAACCATCCCGGCGGCCTTGTTTCCCGAAAATAACATCAGCGGAGGAAAAAATGGCAAAAGCATCCTATCTTGTAATTGTGGAGTCCCCCTCCAAGGCAAAGACCATTGGAAAATACCTGGGACCTGACTATACCGTAAGAGCCAGTATGGGTCATTTGCGAGATCTGCCCAAAAGCACCATGGGCGTGGATATTACCGGAGGTTTTATCCCGGAATATATCCCCCTGTCCGGCAAGGGCGACATTATTTCGGAACTGAAAAAGCTCTCTGTAAATGCAGAAGCTGTTTATCTTGCAACTGACCCGGACCGGGAGGGCGAAGCTATCTCCTGGCACTTAAAAGAGCTATTAAACCTGCCGGATGAAAAGACCCGGCGTGTAACCTTTAACGAAATTACCCAAAAGGTGGTGCAGGCATCTATCGCCCAGCCCCGGGATATTGATTACTGCCTGGTGGATGCCCAGCAGGCCCGCCGTGTGCTGGACCGGATCGTAGGCTATGAGCTGTCTCCCCTGCTTTGGAAAAAAGTCCGTCGGGGCTTAAGCGCAGGTCGTGTACAATCCGTCGCTACTCGCCTGGTGGTGGATCGGGAAAATGAGATCCGGGCCTTTGTTCCCCAGGAATACTGGACCCTGGAAGCCGATCTGCAGCGTAGCGATGCCACCTTTACCGCCACCTACTACGGCAGCCCCAAGAAGCGGGAACTGAAAAACGAGGCGGAGACCCAGGCCATCGTCGACGATGTAACCGGCAAAACCTTTACTGTAAAAGAGGTCAAGCACAGCGACAAAAAGCGCTCCGCTGCCCCTCCCTTTACCACCTCCACCCTCCAGCAGGAGGCTTCCCGGAAGCTGAATATGACCCCCAGCCGCACCATGTCCATTGCCCAGCAGCTTTATGAAGGCGTGGACGTCCCCGGCGCCGGCACTACCGGTCTTATCACCTATATGCGTACCGACTCCCTGCGGCTGAGCAACGAAGCTATGGACGATGCCGCCGCCTTTATCTGCGCCCGGTACGGAAAAGAATACTATTACGGCAAGCACCACGTATTTAAGGGCAAATCCGGTATTCAGGATGCCCACGAAGCTATTCGCCCCACCCACGTGGAGCTGGACCCCGAAAGCATCAAAGATGCCCTGACCCGGGAGCAATATCGGCTCTATAAGCTGATTTGGAGCCGTTTCCTTGCCTCCCAGATGGCAAATGCTGTTTACGACACCCTGTCCATTGAAACCGAATGCGCAGGCCACATTTTCCGTTCCTCTCACCAGACGGTGAAATTCGCAGGCTATATGGCTCTCTACGAAGAAGGCCGGGATGAGGACGAGGAAACCCTGGGCTCTCCCCTGCCCGATTTGAAAGCAGGCGATACTGCCACTGCCGCAGAGCTGCGGAAGCTCCAGCATTTCACCCAGCCCCCTGCCCGCTACACGGAAGCTACCCTGGTTAAGGCAATGGAAGAGCAGGGCGTTGGTCGTCCTTCCACCTATGCCGGTATTGTTTCCACCATTCAGGATCGGGAATATGTGCAAAAGACCGATAAAAAGCTCTACCCCACCGCTTTGGGTGAGGTAGTTACCGGGCTTATGATGGAGCATTTCCACGATATTATTGATGTAGAGTTCACTGCAGGTATGGAAGCCAAGCTTGACCAGGTAGAAGCAGGCAAACAGAACTGGAAAGCACTGCTTACAGAGTTTTACAGCGATTTCCACAAGGAAATGACCACGGCGGAAGAAGCCTTGCAGGGCACCCGGCTGAAAGTACCGGACGAGGTCTCCGACGAAATCTGCGAGGTCTGTGGACGGAATATGGTGGTCAAAATCGGCCGTTTCGGCAAATTCCTTGCCTGCCCCGGCTTCCCGGAGTGCAAAAACACCAAGCCCATTGTGGAAAAAATGCCCGGCCGCTGTCCTAAGTGCGGCGATACCATCCTCAAGCGGAAAAGCAAGCGGGGTTACGCCTACTACGCCTGCCAAAAGGGCGCAGAGTGCGGCTTTATGACCTGGGATGTACCTACCGCTAACGATTGCCCGGTTTGCGGACAGACTATGTTCAAAAAGTCCGGCAAAGGTCGTATGAAGCCTTTCTGCATTAACGAAAAGTGCGAAAACTTCCTGCCCGAGGATAAGCGTGGCTACTATAAGAAGGGTGAGGAAAAGGATAAAGAAACGCCTGCCCCCAAGAAAACAAAGAAAGCCACCGGAGGAAAGAAGAAATGACCGAGCTTAAAGTAATCGGCGCCGGTCTTGCCGGCTGCGAAGCTGCCTGGCAGCTTGCCCAGCGGGGATTTTCCGTTTCCCTCTATGAAATGAAGCCCCAAAAGCGTTCCCCCGCCCACCACGCAGACACCTTTGCGGAGCTTGTCTGCTCCAATTCTCTCCGTGGCGACCGGCTGGAAAATGCGGTAGGCCTTCTCAAAGAAGAGCTCCGCCGCTGTGGCAGTCTCATTCTCGCCTGCGCGGAGGAAACCCGGGTGGAAGCCGGCGGGTGCTTAGCGGTAGACCGCCAAGGTTTTTCCGATTTGGTAACGAAAAAAATCAGAAACCATCCGAATATCACCGTCATTTCCGAGGAAGTAACGGAAGTGCCGGAAGGACCTGTGATTATTGCCACAGGGCCGCTGACTTCCGATGCTATGAGCGAGGCTATCGGCAAGTATTTCGGCGAAAGCTATCTCCATTTCTTTGATGCTGCCGCCCCACTGGTCGCGGCAGACTCCATTGATATGACCAAAGCCTGGTGGCAATCCCGGTATGACCGGGGCACACCGGATTACATCAACTGCGCTATGAACAAGGAAGAGTACGATGCCTTCCTGAACGCCCTCATTACTGCCGAGGAAGCGCCTGTCCACGGTTTTGAGGACAAAAACGTATTTGAAGGCTGTATGCCTGTGGAGGTTATGGGTCGCCGGGGCTATGATACGCTCCGTTTTGGCCCCCTGAAGCCCGTAGGTCTTATTGACCCCAATACCGGCAAAGAGCCTTATGCCGTTGTCCAGCTTCGGCAGGACAATGCGGCAAAAAGCGTATTTAACCTGGTAGGCTTCCAGACCCACCTGAAATTCGGCGAGCAGAAGCGGGTATTTTCTATGATTCCCGCCCTGAAAGATGCAGAATTTGTCCGCTACGGCGTCATGCACCAAAACACCTTCCTCCAGTCTCCCCGGCTGCTGGATCGGTATTATGCTGACCGTCGTAATCCGATGGTCGCCTTTGCCGGACAGATGACCGGCGTAGAGGGCTACGTAGAAAGCACTGCCTCCGGCTATTTGGCCGCTGTAGCAATGGCCGCCCGGCTGCGGGGCGAAACACCCCCGGATTTCCCCAAGGAAACCGCCATCGGCGCCCTGGGTCTTTACATCAGCGACGGCCGGGTGGAAGATTTCCAGCCTATGAATATCAATTTCAGCCTGATCTCCCCTCTGGAAAAACGTATCCGGAAAAAAGCAGAAAAAAATCTGGCACTTGCCAACAGATCTTTGGAAATCATTGATAAAATGGTTGCCGACGGCATCTGAGAAAGGGGTCAACTATGAAAATTATTCTTGACGCAATGGGCGGCGATCACGCCCCGAAAGCGCCTGTTTTGGGCGCGCTGGCTGCTGATAAAAAGTACGAGATTGTCTTAGTAGGCGACAGCGATGCCATTTGGGAGGTTCTCAAAGAGCAAGGTCATACCACTCTGCCTGAAAACATTGCCGTTGTCCACACCACAGAGGTTGTGGATATGCACGACGACCCGGCAAATGTTGTGCGGCAGAAAAAGGGCTCTTCTATGATGGTGGCGCTGAAAATGCTTGCCGACGGCGAAGGCGACGCCTGTATTTCCGCTGGCAGCACCGGCGCGCTGCTGTCCGGCGCAACCCTGATTGTAAAACGAGTGAAAGGTATCCGCAGAGCTGCAATGGGTCCCGCTATGCCCAACAAGGCCGGCGGTAAGACCATCCTTTTGGACTGCGGCGCAAATGCGGAATGTACGCCCGAATTTTTGCTTCAGTTTGGCCTTGTAGGCTCTCTGTTCTCTAAAAAACAGCTGGGCATTGCCAATCCCCGGGTCGGTCTTTTGAACATCGGCTCCGAGGACTCCAAGGGTACTCCCCTGCAGAAAGAAGCCTACGGTCTGCTGACTGCTGCCCACGAAAAGGGTCTTATCAACTTTATCGGCAACATTGAAGGCCGGGATGCGTTGCTTGGCGGCGTAGACGTTGTGGTCTGCGACGGTTTCTCCGGTAACGTGCTGCTGAAATCCATCGAAGGCACAGCGATGTTTATGGGCAGCCTAATGAAGCACAAGATCTTTAAGCGGAATTTCCTGAGTATGATCGGTTATCTCTTCTGTAAGCCCGGCGTTGACGAGGTTATGAAGCTGATGGACTACCGGGAGATCGGCGGCACCCAGTTCTTGGGTATTAAGAAGCCGGTCATTAAGGCTCACGGCTCTTCCGATGAGATTGCTTTCCGCAACGCCATCTCTCAGGCAGCGGACGCTGCCGCCCAGGACTTTACCGCAGAGCTTGCCGATGGTCTTGCCGCTTTGGAGGCTGCAGAATGAAGCGTCTGGAAGAAGCCATTGGCTATACGTTCCGGGACATCTCTTTGCTTGAAAATGCCCTTTCCCACTCCTCCTATGCCAATGAGCGCTTTCACAACAGCCTGAAAAGCAACGAGCGGCTGGAGTTTTTAGGCGACTCGGTGATGGGAATGGTGGTTGCAGAGTATTTATACCGAACCTATCCGGGTCGCCCGGAAGGCGAGCTTTCCCGGATGCGGGCGGATATGGTCTGCGAGACCAGCCTTGCCGCTATTGCCACGAAGCTGTGCTTAGGAGAGCATCTCCTCTTGGGACACGGTGAAGCCATCAGCGGTGGAAACAAGCGAGCATCCATTTTGGCAGATGCGGTAGAGTCTGTAATTGCCGCCATTTACTTAGACGGCGGTTTTACCCCGGCAAAGGCATTTATCGAGCGTTTCGTTCTCACCGGCGCTACCACAGAACAGCCCCGGAATATGGACTATAAGACCGCCCTGCAGGAGCTTATTCAGCAGAAAAAGGGTCAGGTCATCACCTACCAGCTTGTAAGCGAATCCGGCCCGGATCACAATAAGCAGTTTGTGGTGCAGGTCTCTGTCAATAACCAAGTTGTAGGCGAAGGTATGGGCAGCAGCAAAAAGCGGGCTGAGCAAGACGCCGCCCGGGCTGCCCTCACAAAAATGCAATAATTAAGGCCCCCTTGTGTAAAGGGGGCTGGCAAAAATCTCTGATTTTTGACTGGGGGATTGTCAACCCCTCCGTCGTTTGCTCGTTCCTCGCAAACGCCACCTCCCCTTACACAGGGGAGGCTTTTATTTTGCATAGAAAAAATCTCATCGGGCAAACTATGGCCGGAGGGATTTTATGACAGAAAAGGAATACGGAAAATTAGTCAGCGACCTTTCCCCAAAGTCGCCCATTTATAAAGATTGCGCCCTTGCCTTTTTGGTAGGCGGTCTCATCTGCGCATTGGGGCAGGTATTTTTGAACTTATATACCGCTTGGGGTCTCGACAAAACCGATGCAGGCGCAGCCACTTCTATGACACTGGTAGCCCTGTCTGCCCTGTTCACCGGTCTTAGCTTATACGACAACTTGGCAAAATTCGCCGGCGCAGGCACGCTGGTGCCTATTACAGGCTTTGCCAATTCCATCGCCGCCCCGGCTGTAGAATTCAAAACCGAGGGAATGGTGCTCGGGGTTGGTGCCAAAATTTTCCAAATTGCAGGGCCAGTTATCGTTTATGGTGTTTCGGCCTCGGTGATTTACGGCCTAATCTATTGGATAACAACACTATTTTAGGGGCGGTTAATAACCGCCCCCTTGCTATTTGAGTTAAGGATTCTTGTGCTTTTCTTGTGCATACCGTATTCCGCTACAAACCATACCGAGCGTATCGCCAGCACCATCTTCGATAAACATTTCATCAATAATTTTATATTGGTCTTTTGGGACTGTAGCAAACAATGCCGCAACCTCGGCTTCAAGCTGAAGCCATTCTTCGTAATCCATACCGGCTGCGTGAATTCTGCGAATCAGGTCGTTTGCTTTTTTCTTATACATATGGAGGACCACCCTTTCAGTTTGTTTCTTTCAGGCGTTCTTGCATTTTTTCTATTACTGCCTTATTTTCGTTACTATTAGGATCATCACCATATTTTTTGAGAAGAAAGATATATTTTTGAATATCTTCTTCTGAGGGGTGTAAATTGATTTCGGACATAGGCGGATCATACTCACCAGTAATGCGTGAGTCTTTTCTATAGTGATTGACGTTCGTTTGCTCCAGATAGCGTTTATAGCTTTCTTTTGCTTCCGGAGGAGCGCTTTCTTTCAGCACAGGGAAGCCGTTTTTGTACGCCCACCAATCGTGGTTGCTCTTCCAAAAAAGATCAACTTTTCTCATATTTCAGCACTTCCTTTTATATGATGAACCAATACTATCATACTAATAGTACAATAATCCGGATATAATTGCAATATAATACCAAATATGATAAATAACCAAAAATTTAGTCCTATTAGAACACGAAGTAATGGGTCCTAAGTTGACACAAGCAGAGGGAATGGTGCTCGAGGTTGGTGCCAAAATTTTCCAAATTGCTGGACCGGTGATTGTTTATGGCGTATCGGCATCTGTAGTTTATGGCTTGATTTATTGGATTTCCACAATAATCTGAATAAGGGGCTGCTTTCGCAGCCCCTTTGTCTTTAGATTGTGCCGGTAACCACTAAGGTGGCAAGGCCGGGCGTGAGGGTATATTCCCCTGTAACAGGATCTTGGGTATAGGTGGCGGCAGGCACAGTAATCCGACCGGGATTGGTAACAAACAGGCCGGTAGCTTCATTATATTCATACTGCACGCCCTCAGTCCAGGCTGCGCCGTTATAGGTTACCACTAAATCGGTGAGAATGGGGTCAAAGGTGTCGGTAATCACCGCATTGTCGGTAGCAACCACTTCCTCGTTGCCGGTATTCTGAATTACAAAAGTGTAGGTTACCCGGTCGTCATCCACCACCTGGGCGGAGGAAATGGACTTGGAAATGGTTAGCGCCGGCGCAGTTGCCGCGGTAACGGTGGCAGTGGCGGTAACGGGTGCATTCAGGCAGTCGCCGGTGATAGTAACGGTGTTATCAATTCTGCCGTCAGCGGCAGGATTTGCAAAGCCGTTGGCCCGCGCCTGATAGATCAGCACAGCATTCCCGTTCGCAGGAATACTCAGTCCACTGATTACCAGCGGAGGGCCTGCGGTAACTGCCGGCGCAGGCTGGGGTACGCCATTTACAAACAACGCAACAGAGCCATCCTCATAGGTCAGCGGGTAGACCGTTGCGCCGTTAAATTGGTAAGCGCCCAGATTGTCCGTAACCGTCAGCCCATTGAGCGCCCGGTTTCCTGTGTTACGCAGAGCAACCACATAGGTTACCAGCCCGCCCGGGGTATAACTTTCCTCGATGGCTGTTTTAGTAGCTGCCAGCACGTCCAAAATTTCGCCGTAGGCAATATTGGAATTGGTGGAGTTTCCGTTATAGGTCAGTGTAGCTTGGTTGGAAAAAATTGCCATAATCTTCCTCCTGAAATTGGATTTCCGAGTTTCCCCGGCCACTCATCCTATGCACAGGAGACATAATTTGACACGATTTCCAATGTGCCAACGGTCTTACACCGCAGACTGCTCTTTTGCGCCGTTTTTCTTTTCCTTAAAGTCCTTAATGATAAAAGGCAGGTAGAATATACCGATAAGTACTATCGCCATCGTGGCGATGATCCCCAAATATAAAAACCAATGCCATTTTTCGGTCAAAGGGATTCCGATGGGCGTTTCCTGGGTGAACAGGAAATTGGTGGAGTAATCCACGCTGATAAGCTTGCCGTCTACATAAGTCGGGGAAGCAAAAATAGAATTTAAGTAAATGGACGCAAAGCCCAATCCGCCTAAAATCGCCAAGCTGGACAGATAATGCTTAGCTTTCAGGTTGATTTCCTTAGACATCACAATGTAGATACCTAAAACGATCAGCATAGCGTGATACAGGAAGTACTGGTAGGCCTGGGGATGGGTAAATGCCTGTGCAACAGGTACTGTGGAGGAAAAAATCGTAGGAATTGCCATAGCAAAAGCTGCGCCTAAAATGCAGGAGGGATACATAAAGGCCAGCAGTTTCTCCCGAGCCTGCTGATTTTTAGAAAACCGGGTGAAGAAAATAAAAGCGATCTGTATGGAGCAAAGGTGCAGGGGTACCTGTCCCATTTCCAAATAGACGTGCATTGTGGACCCATCCGAGGAGGGAATCATCTCAAGAACACTGAAGGTCTTGGTTACCTCGGACAAAATGCACAGCGCACAACAAACAGACAGAACTGACACCAAAGAAGGCTTATATTTTTTCAGGTAGCATAACGCAGCTACCATCGCCGCAATGGAAATTCCCAGCCAAATAAAATGGTTCACACTAAACATATTTTCTTATCCTTTCTTTGTGTTTTTCCTATAGGAAAAGATGGAATATCTCAATTATACAAAATTCTCCATAAAAAGCAATCCTACAATCCGTGGCTTTGGAATTTTCTCATTTCTGTTTCGGAATTTTCGGAATTTTCTTATTTCGGACTTTACAAAACAGGAAAAGGCTGTTATAATAGCTTGGCTGATGCGCCGGTGGCTCAATGGATAGAGCATCAGATTCCGGTTCTGAGGGTTGGGGGTTCGAGTCCCTTCCGGCGTACCAAATAAAAAGAGGATACCCAAGCGGGTATCCTCTTTTTATTCGCTCCGCGAAGGGGCTCGAAGGATTAAATCCAACACGCCGGGGGCGTGTTGGTCGCGACGGCTCGACGGAGCGAAACCTTGATTAAACGAGTCCCTTCCGGCAAAACAATTTTGTAAGCGGCAAATTGCACGAGCCCTGTTGTGGTTCCCGAAAAAATCATCGGGCTTACGCTGTCCCTCGGTTTTTTCGACCACGGCCACTCGCTCTGCTCCCTTCATCTGCCACTGGCAGCGGTCACATCGCTCCCCCTTCCGGCGTACCAAAAAGCAGATGCCCAAACGGGTATCTGCTTTTTTCCTATCAGGAGTTGTTTTCTCTGGAAATATGTGCTATAATTATGAAAAATCAGCGTATTTATGCGAAGGAGGATCTTTCTATGGCTTCTACCCAGAATTTCCGTTCCGCCCTCAACGGTTTTAACCGGGAGGACGTGGTTCACTATATCGAATTTATCAATAACCGCAACAAAATTCAGCTGGAGCAGATGCAAAATCAGCTCCGCACCGCCCAAAATCGGGAACGGGAGCTTCTCGCCCGGGTGGATGAGGCGCAAGCTCGTGTGAAAGAACTGGAAACCAAGCTGAAAAGCGCCGCTTCCGGTGAACCCTCTAATGCTACCGAGGAAGAGCTGGAAGCTTACCGCCGTGCAGAGCGTGCGGAACGCCTTGCCCAGGAGCGGGCCCAGCAGATCTATGACCGGGCCAATGCCGTTCTTGCCGCCGCTGCCAAGGATGCAAGCATCATTGCAGAGGACATCTCCAGCCTCACCGAGCAGCTGGTTGCCCTTTTGGGTCAGTACAAAGAAAAGGCAGAGGATGCGCGGGAAACTTTCCAGAACGCCGCCGCTTCCCTGGAAAATACAGAAGAATAAAGGAAATGGCAAAGTCTTTTGGCTTTGCCATTTTTGGGTTTTGCTTATGATAGAACGTTTGCCAAATTATTATGACAAATTCTCCTGTCTGGCGGGCGCTTGCCCCGATAGTTGCTGCCAGGAATGGGAGGTAGATATCGACCCCGAAACCGCTAAGCTTTACCGGGAACTGCCCGGAGCATTGGGCGATTCCCTCCGGGCAAAAATGCGGCAGGAGGATGACGCTGTTTACCTGACGATCGCCGACCGCCGCTGTCCTATGTGGCGGCAGGACGGGCTGTGTGAAATTCAGTGCCAGCTTGGCCACGAAGCCCTCAGCCACACCTGCCGGGAATTCCCCCGGCTGACCCACGATTACGGCGATTTTATGGAGCGAGGCTTAGAGCTTTCCTGCCCCGCCGCCGCCAAACTGATTCTCTCGGACGAAAATCAGGAAATCATCTGCCGCACCCTCCCTCAAGAGGAAGCAGGCGACTATGACCGGGAGGTAATGGATATTCTGCTGGAAAGCCGGGAAATTCTCCTGTCCTTTTGGGAAGAAACACCCTATCCCCCGCCCCGGATGCTGGCGGTAACACTTTTATATGCCCACGAAGTGCAGTCCTGGATAGACGGCGGTGAGAAAGCAGAATTTTCCCCTGACGTTTTATGGCAGCGCGCCAAAGAATTGGCCCTGCCTGGTGATACAGAAGCCATCCTGGACTTTTTCCGGGAATTGGATCTCCTGACCCCACGATGGGAAGCCCGTCTATCCGCCCCAACGCCAGCCCCTTGGTGTGAAAAGACCAAATATTTCGTCCGATACGCTCTGTTGCGGTACTACCTGCAGGCTGTGTCCGATTATGATCTCATCTGTCGGATCAAATGGATTGTCATAGCCTGTTTGCTCCTGAAAACCTTAGGTGGTGATTTTACCGGAACTGCCCAGCTTTTCTCCAAGGAAATTGAAAACAGCGGTGAAAATATGGAGGCCATCTTTGACGGCGCATACACCTCCCCGGCCTTTACCGACCTCACCCTTTTGGGGCTACTGACCGCATAAATTTCATAACAAAACGGCAAATGCAGTCATTAGAAAATATTTCTTTGCACCTCTTGACAAAAATGCGCGCTCCTGTTATAATACACAAGCTGTTACTGTGCAGCACGAATATGGGGGTATAGCTCAGCTGGGAGAGCGCTTGAATGGCATTCAAGAGGTCAGCGGTTCGATCCCGCTTATCTCCACCAAGAGTCGTGAAATCGAGTAGATTTCACTACTCTTTCTTGTATAAAGAAAACCCCCTCGGAAAATCCGAGGGGGTTGTTTTGGTACACGGCTCCAGAGCCTGCTGCAGTACAAACTCTGATATTCCCACCCTGGGTATGGCATCAAAATTTTTTCTAAATTCTGCCTTTACCTTTTTCTCACTTGTGTTTTTACCGGTGTGCACGCCGTCGATTACTTATGTTTGAATGGACTCTTGTGTGGTCAAAAATGCGTAATACCGGTAATTACAGTGGAAATCACCAACTTATGTAACCAAAATACTGCACTTTTCACCGGTGTAGCACAACGCAAAACATAAGCAAAATTACCGCCGTAATGAGAAAATTATAAAGCAAGAATTTGTAAACATAGGGGTACTTATGAATAAAAAAGAGTAGCCCCCACCGGTTGAGATGGGAGCTACTGCGGATATTAACTTTTGTCCCAAACAGCGTTTTTTGACGCTGAGCGGGAGTGTGCTAAAACAGGGGTTTATTATCAGGAATTAGCCTTTGATGGCAGCCTGAGCGGCAGCCAGACGAGCGATGGGTACACGGAAGGGGCTGCAGGACACGTAGTCCAGGCCGATCTTGTGGCAGAACTCCACGGAGACGGGGTCGCCGCCGTGCTCGCCGCAGATACCGTAGTGCAAACTTCTGCCGGAAGCCTTGCCCTTAGAGACAGCCATCTCCATCAGCATGCCAACACCGGTCTGATCCAGCTTAGCGAAGGGATCGTTCTCGTAGATCTTGGACTCGTAGTAAGCGTTCAGGAACTTACCAGCATCGTCACGGGAGAAGCCGAAGGTCATCTGGGTCAGGTCGTTGGTGCCGAAGCAGAAGAACTCAGCTTCCTCAGCGATCTGATCAGCGGTCAGACAAGCTCTGGGGATCTCGATCATAGTACCGACCTCGTACTTCAGCTCGATGCCAGCGGGAGCGATCTCAGCGTCAGCGGTCTTAACAACAACGTCCTTAACGAACTTCAGCTCCTTGATGTCGCCTACCAGGGGGATCATGATCTCGGGAACATTGTTCCAGTCGGGATGACGCTTAGCAACAGCGATAGCTGCGCGGATAACAGCCTTAGTCTGCATAGCAGCGATCTCGGGGTAGGTAACGGACAGACGGCAGCCACGGTGACCCATCATGGGGTTGAACTCGTGGAGGGAAGAAATGATGTCCTTAATCTGCTGAACGGTCTTGCCCTGAGTAGCTGCCAGAGCGGCAATGTCTTCCTCAGTGGTGGGAACGAACTCGTGGAGCGGGGGATCCAGGAAGCGGATGCAAACGGGCATGCCCTCCATAGCCTCATAAAGACCCTCGAAGTCAGCCTGCTGCATGGGCAGGATCTTCTCCAGAGCAGCCTCACGCTCTTCCACAGTGTCGGAGCAGATCATCTCACGGAAGGAGCCGATACGGCCTTCCTCGAAGAACATATGCTCGGTACGGCACAGGCCGATGCCTTCTGCGCCCAGCTCGCGAGCCTTGATGGCATCACGGGGGGAGTCAGCATTGGTGCGAACCTTCAGGGTACGGTACTGGTCAGCCCAGCCCATAATACGGCCGAACTCGCCTGCGATCTCAGCATCACGGGTAGCGATCAGGCCGGCGTAGATGTTACCGGTAGAGCCATCCAGGGAGATGCAGTCGCCTTCGTGATAAGTGACACCGGACAGAGTGAACTGCTTGTTCTCCTCGTCCATGTTGATCTCGGTGCAGCCGGATACGCAGCAGGTACCCATACCACGAGCAACAACGGCTGCGTGGGAGGTCATACCGCCACGGACGGTCAGGATACCCTGAGCGGCCATCATACCCTCAATGTCCTCGGGGGAAGTCTCCAGACGAACCAGAACGACCTTCTCACCGCGAGCAGCCCAAGCCTTAGCGTCCTCAGCGGTGAAGACGATCTTACCGGCAGCAGCGCCGGGAGATGCGGGCAGAGCCTTGCCGATGGGAGCAGCTGCCTTCAGAGCAGCAGCGTCAAACTGGGGATGCAGCAGAGTGTCCAGGTTACGGGGCTCGATCATAGCCACGGCCTTCTTCTCATCGATCATACCCTCGTCTACCAGATCGCAAGCGATCTTCAGAGCAGCGGGAGCGGTACGCTTACCGTTACGGGTCTGCAGCATGTAGAGCTTGCCGTTCTCAACGGTGAACTCCATATCCTGCATATCACGGTAGTGGTTCTCCAGGATAGCGCAGACCTTCTCGAACTGAGCAAAAGCCTCGGGGAACTTGTCAGCCATCTCGGAGATGGGCATGGGAGTACGAACGCCGGCAACAACGTCTTCGCCCTGGGCGTTGG
Organism: Faecousia sp.; assembly: GCA_045658625.1. Classification (GTDB taxonomy): domain Bacteria; phylum Bacillota; class Clostridia; order Oscillospirales; family Oscillospiraceae; genus Faecousia. Next base: position 330 of record JAZOVI010000097.1, on the reverse strand, counting down.
TCAGGAACTCGCCCATCAGGCCGCGCTTACCGGTAGCGGGGTCACGGGTAAAGGCAACGCCGGTGCCGCAATCGTCACCCATGTTGCCGAAAGCCATGGACTGCACGTTAACAGCAGTACCCCAGGAGTAGGGGATGTCGTTCTCACGGCGGTAGATGTTAGCACGGGGGTTGTCCCAGGAGCGGAAAACAGCCTGAACGGCGCCCATCAGCTGCTCCACGGGATCGGAGGGGAAGTCGGTGCCCAGCTTGGACTTGTACTCAGCCTTGAACTGGCCAGCCAGCTCCTTCAGGTCGTCAGCGGTCAGGTCAACGTCCTGAGTAACGCCCT
>JAZOVI010000096.1:0-15524 GCA_045658625.1 Faecousia sp. | reverse complement strand
ACGAAGTTGTAGGCTTCCTCCAGCTTCTTAACGGTCTTCTGCAGGTCGATGATGTAGATACCGTTACGCTCGGTGTAGATGTAGGGAGCCATTTTGGGGTTCCAGCGACGGGTCTGGTGACCGAAGTGTACGCCAGCCTCCAACAGTTGTTTCATAGATACGACAGCCATTTTTGTTTTCTCCTTTTGTTTTGTCCTCCACCCCGTTCATTCCGGCCGCCCGTCCTTGCGGACACGGGAGCGACAGGTCCCCGGGTGTGTGGTGTAATAATACTACGGAAAATTTCCGTGCCGAGTTATTATAATGCAAAGGGTTTCACTTTTCAAGTGTTTTTTAAGAAAAAATCAGCATTTTTATGCTTTTTTTCATAAAAACAGGCAAAATTAGAAGGGAAATCCCAATCGTGGACGGGAAATGCGGCATTGATCCGGCTTTATGTCTACCAAAATGATGTCCGGGCCGATTTTTCGGATACATTCCCAGGGAATCAGAAACTCATCTCGCCGCCCGATTTGGGGAAAACGGGGCGCGGCAGGCACTAAAATGGATAGTACATGCCCCTCCGGGATTTTTACGATGGCATCCGTTACAAAGCCTAACCGCCGTCCGTCGCTGATACAAATCACTTCTTTGCAGTGCAGTTCGGTAAATTTACAGGACATATTCATACCTCCCCGGCTATACTACTAAGATATATGAAAAGAGGAGGGGGGATATGCCAAATTGATAATTGACAATTGATAATTGAAAATTATGCTCCCCAAAACCCACCTCTTTTTACACAAAAGAGCATTTATTTGTCGGCATTGCCGACACCAATACCATAATTGTCAACTGTCAATTGTCCATTTTCAATTTTCAACTGGGGAGCACTTGCTTCCGCATCGCTGAGATAGCCCCTTTTTCCAAGCGGGAAACCTGGGCTTGGGAAATGCCCACCAAATTTGCCACCTCCATTTGGGTTTTGCCGTCAAAAAAACGGAGGGAGAGGATTTCTTTTTCCCGCGGGCCTAATGCCCGGAAAGCATCCCGCAGAGCAATCCGTTCCAGCCAGTTTTCGTCGGTATTCCGGGTGTCCCGTACCTGATCCATTACGGTTAGCGGATCGCCGCCGTCAGCGTAAACCGGGTCATACAGGCTTACCGGCGCGCAAACCGCATCCAACGCTTCGCTGACAGTGGCTTCCGGCAGGTCTAATTCTTTGGAAATTTCTTCTAAAGTGGGGTCTCTGCCTAATTTTAATATGAGAGCTTCTTTGCATTGCAGCACCCGGTAGGCCACATCCCGGATAGACCGGGAGACACGGATGGTGGCGTTATCCCGGAGATACCGCCGGACTTCACCGGCGATCATTGGCACGCCGTAAGTGGAGAATTTTACCTGCTTTGTAGGGTCAAAGTTGTTGATGGCCTTCATAAGGCCGATGCAGCCAACCTGAAACAAATCATCCGGGCACTCGCCCCGTTTTTCAAAACGCTGGATTACCGACAGTACCAACCGAAGGTTGCCCTCGATCAGCTGCCCACGGGCATCTTCGTCGCCATCCTTGGCCTGCAGTAAAAGCCGGTCCATTTCTTTGGCGGATAAAACTTTCAGTCGGGCGGTGTTCACACCGCAGATCTCTACCTTTCCCTGCATTGTGTTCCTCCGTATTCTGTTTGTCTCATAAAGAAACCGCTATCGGGTATTATGCCCCGGGGAGGAAAAAACATACAGCAATACATTTTTGTGAAAAGTTCACAAAAATTCACGTAGAAAAAAGGATAGCAGCTTTGTAAAACAGTCTTAAATCCACAAAATCCGAACAATTTAACGAAATTTCTTCGAAAAATCAAGGAAATTTAATGGCGACATAATTTCTGAAAAAACCCAAAAACCGGACTTTATGCACCCGGTGTGCATAGTGGATAAATAGGGTAAAAACAGATAGATACCAGGTTTCTCCCGTGGAAACAGTGGACTTTTCCACATTATCCACAGGTTTTTCCACAGCGGGTCTGGGGAAAAATAGGTTGCAAATAACATACGATTTGGTTTACATAAGTAAATTCGACAATTTTCAACATTTTTTGATTTTTAATTTTGACGAATGAACGGAAAAATGACGAAGCAGATGAAAAAAATAGTACTTGACAGCTGATTTTGCCGATTTTTTCTGCTATTTGCGCTGCAAGACACCCGGAATTTTTGAAAAATATAAAAAATTCGAAAAAACTATTGATTTTATTGAAAAAAGGCAGTATAATCGGAAAGCGCATGTACCGAATACGAAAACAGGAGGTGTAACAATGCCCAACATCAAGTCCGCCAAGAAGCGCGTGGAACTGTCTAAGGTTGCATACGAGAAGAACAAGGCTGATAAGACCCAGCTCAAGACTATCATCAAGAAGTTTGAGGCTGCTTTGGTTGGTGGCGATCGCGCCGCTGCTGAAGCTGCTTACAAGGCTGCCGTTGTCGCTGTCGACAAGGCTGAGCACAAGGGTCTTCTGCACAAGAATACCGCTGCCCGCAAGAAGAGCAGCATGGCTCTGCAGATGAACAAGCTGGCCTGATTTCTCTGAAAATATCGCCTTCCGTAATTTATCGGAAGGCGTTTTTTCATATTCTGGCAACGGATCTTTTGCCCCAATAGTGCACAGCTCAGGCGTCTGCGTACACATAGTATGCTTTTTCGCCTGGCTGTTTCTCTTGGGACAAAATCTCTCGTTGCCAGCGATATATATTGACTTTTGCATTCAGATGAAATAAAATAAACTGCGATAGAAATGGGTTTATTCCTTTTGTGGGAACTTCGACGGCTAACGCCTACGACAACTCATTTCTATTTTTTATTTTATCCGCTTGCGGACACCTTAATTGTCAATTGTCCATTGTCAACTGTTAATTGCCTATGTTATAATGTATAAAAAAGAAGGAGGTGAGGTTCTTATGGCAAAGCTTTCCGATCCAATTACCATATTAAAAGGCGTCGGTCCTACAAAGGCGAAGCAGTTTGCGGCGCTAAATATTTTTACGCTGGAGGACCTCATCTGCCATTTTCCCCGGGGCTATGAGGATCGCACCAGACTCGTATATATCGCCAATCTGGAGGTAGATAGACCTGCCTGTTTTAAGGCGGTGGTGATGAATACCCCCCGCACCCACCATATCCGCAAAGGTTTGGATATTACCAAGGTGCAGGTGGCAGACCATACCGGACGGCTGAATCTGACCTTTTTTAATCAGAAATTTACCACAGAGCAACTGCAATACGGCGGTGAATATGTTTTTTACGGAACCCTGACCGGCGATTATGCCGGATATCAAATGACATCTCCTGCCTTTGAAAAGATTGACAGCGCACCGGTAGTTACCCGCCGGGTGCTGCCTATCTACCCCCTGACGGCAGGTATTTCCAACGCCACGATGATCAAAACCATTCAGCAGGCAATGGCAATCTGCGATGCCCCTGGGGAGATCGTTCCGGAGGCGATCCGTCGGCAGCATGGCATTTTGCCTGCCCAGCGCGCTTATCAGGCTATCCATATGCCGGTTTCTATGGAGGAAGCGGAGCTTGCGAAACGACGGCTGATTTTTGAAGAGTTTTTTGTATTCTCTGCAGGGCTTAGTCTGATGCGGGCCAGCCGGGAACAGAAAAATGTGGCTGCCTATAAAAATTGCGACCTATCCGCCTTTTTTGCAGCCCTGCCCTTTGCCCTCACCGGGGCACAGCAGCGTGCCATCGGAGAGATTCTCTCTGATATGCAAAAGGGGAAGCCTATGAACCGCCTGCTTCAGGGCGATGTGGGCAGCGGCAAGACGATGGTGGCGGCAGCTTCCGCTTACTTAGCTGTGCAAAACGGTCAGCAGGCAGCATTGATGGCACCCACGGAAATTTTGGCAGAGCAGCATTTTAAGGGCCTTTCAAAGTTACTTACGCCTTTGGGTGTTCGGGTGAAACTGCTCACCGGCGGTATGACTGCCAAAGAGAAAAAAGAAGTCCGGGAAGCAATGGCTTTCGGCGAGGCAGACTTGATTGTGGGCACCCACGCCTTGATTTCGGAAAGCTCCGCTTTTGCCCGGTTGGGTCTTGTGGTGGCGGATGAGCAGCACCGGTTTGGCGTTGCCCAGCGGTCTGCCCTTGCATCTAAGGGCGCAGCGCCCCATCTGCTGGTAATGTCTGCTACGCCCATCCCCAGAACCCTGGCGCTGATTATGTACGGCGATTTAGATGTGTCTATATTGGACGAACTGCCCCCAGGACGGCAGACGGTAGATACTTTCCTGGTGGGCGAAAAAATGCGCGCCCGGATCAATGCCTTCATCCGCAAGCAGGCAGAGGAAGGACATCAAAGTTTCGTAGTTTGTCCTGCTGTGGAAGAAGCGGAAGAGCTGGATATTAAGGCGGCATCGGTCTGGGCGGAGACACTTCAACAGACGGTTTTCCCGGATCTGCGGGTGGCGCTGATTCACGGGCAGATGAAAAGTAGCCAGAAAGAGGCGGTTATGGCGGACTTTGCGGCCGGCAATGCGGATATTCTGGTGGCAACCACCGTGATTGAGGTTGGCGTGGATGTGCCAAATGCTACATTGATGGTCATTGAGGATGCAGACCGGTTCGGCCTTTCTCAGCTGCATCAGCTTCGTGGACGGGTTGGCCGGGGCAGCGCCAAAAGTAACTGTATCCTTACCTCCCGGAGTACAAATCCCGAGACCCTTACCCGGTTAAAGGCGCTTTGCAACACCAATGACGGCTTCCGAATTGCGGAAGAGGATCTGCGTTTGCGGGGTCCCGGTGATTTCTTTGGTTCCCGGCAGTCCGGTTTACCTGTTTTCCGAGTAGCCAATTTGGCCTGCGACCTGAAGACTTTGAAAGAAGCGCAGACAGCTTCTGCCTGGTGGATTGAGGAAATGGGCACAGAAAATACGCCGGAAGGGGAAGCTTTACGCCGCCGAATCGGAGAACTTTTCCGCCGCAGCCAAGGAACAATGAACTAAAAAGTGTTGTATTTTCATAAGATTCTCTACTAAAACCACCCTTTTTTGGGGTTTTGGTAGGGAATCTTTTGGCATATTGGACAAAAAAGGAAAACAGTAGTTGCAAGTTTGACGGAAATGTAGTAAAATAATACGACTAAAAGTATGCACATTATATACTATAGATCATTTTGGAGGAATCCTCTTATGGAAAAACCGATTGTACTTGTGATTATGGACGGTGTTGGCAAGGGCGACGGCGGCAAAGGCGACGCTGTTGTGGTTGCCAAGACACCGACTCTCGATTCTCTGCTGGCAACTTGCCCCCACACTTACCTGAAGGCCCACGGTACTGCCGTTGGTCTGCCCTCCGATGAGGACATGGGTAACTCTGAGGTTGGCCATAATGCCCTCGGCTGTGGTCAGGTCTACTCTCAGGGCGCAAAGCTGGTAGGCGAGTCTATTGAAAACGGCGTGCTGTTCGCGTCCAACACTTGGAAGGACTTGGTTGCCAATGCCAACGATGGCAAGGCTATGCACTTCCTGGGTCTGTTGTCCGACGGAAACGTTCACTCTAACATCAATCACCTGATGGCTCTGCTGAAGCAGGCAAAGGCTGAGGGTGTCAAGAAGGCTTACTGCCACATCCTGCTGGATGGCCGTGATGTGCCTGCTACTTCCGCTTTGGTTTACGTCGATCAGCTGGAGCAGCTGCTGGCAACCCTGCGGGAAGATGGCTGCGATTACGCTATCGCTTCCGGTGGCGGCCGTATGCAGGTAACTATGGACCGTTACGAAGCCAACTGGGCTATGGTAGAAAAGGGCTGGCGCACCCATGTACAGGGTATCGGCCGTCAGTTCGCTTCTGCTGAGGAAGCTATCGAGACCTACCGCGCCGAGACCGGCTGCATCGACCAGGATCTGCCTGCTTTCGTGGTGGCAAGAAACGGCGAGCCGGTTGCGAAAATCAACAACGGCGACAGCGTGATTTTGTTCAACTTCCGTGGCGACCGCGCCCAGGAGATTTCCCTGGCATTTGATCGCAAGGATTTTGATAAGTTTGACCGTGGCGACTACACCGGCGTAAAGTTTGCCGGTATGCTCCAGTATGACGGCGACCTGAACATTCCCGAAAATTACCTGGTGCAGCCCCCTGTAATCACCAACACCCTGACGGAGGTTCTCTGTGCAGCCGGTATTTCCGAGTATGCTGTTTCCGAGACCCAGAAATACGGCCACGTTACCTATTTCTGGAACGGTAACCGTTCCGGTAAGGTTTGCGAAGAACTGGAAACCTATGAGGAGATCCCCTCCGATGTGATTCCCTTCGAGCAGGCACCTGCTATGAAGTCTAAGGAAATCACCGAGAAGATGGTGGAGGCTATGGCTTCCGGTAAGTATCAGTTCCTGCGCTGCAATTTCCCCAACGGCGATATGGTCGGTCATACCGGCGTAATGGATGCCGTTGTTTATGCGATGGAGTGCGTGGACAACAGCCTGAAGGCCATTCAGGAAGCAGCTGACAAGTACGGCTATACTTTGCTGATTACCGCCGACCACGGCAACGCAGACCAGATGATCGAAATTAATAAGGGTAAGGAGGCTGTTCGCACTGCCCACTCCCTGAACCCCGTACCCTTTATTATTTATGATAAGGAAAAGACCTTCTCTGTAAAGGACGGCGCTTTCGGCCTTGCCAACGTAGCACCTACTGTGGCAAAGCTGCTGGGTCTTGCCGCTCCTGCTTGCTGGGAAGAGAGCATTATCTGACCCCCACAATTATTCATATGGAGGAATTGCTATGATCAGTCAAAACAATGAAAACGGCCAGATCTGCGTAAGCACCAACGTCTACACGGACATTGCCGGCACAGCTGCATCCAACTGCTTTGGCGTAAAAGGTATGGTTGCCCGTTCTGTCAGTGATGGATTGTACCACCTGCTTCGGAAGGAATCTATGAGCAAGGGTGTCCGGGTGGATTTCCACGAGGACGGCACAATCTCTATCGACCTGCACATTATGGTGGACGGTGGTATTAACCTGTCTGCAGTAGGCGCATCCATCATTTCTGAAGTTCGCTATGTGGTCAATAAGTGCACCGGCACCCAAGTGCGGGATGTAAATGTCTACATCGATTCGATGATGGTCGGATAAAACGGAGGTATTTACCAGTGAAACAGATTATTAACGGAGCTGACCTGCGCAGACTGATTATCAGCGCAGCCGCATCCATTGAGATAAACAAGCAAAAGCTCAACGAGCTGAACGTGTTCCCTGTTCCCGATGGCGATACCGGCACTAATATGTCTATGACCATTAACGCTGCCGCCAGCGATCTGAGAAAAACAGAAGATCCCAATCTGGACAAAGTGGCTTCCGTTGCCGCTTCCGCTATGCTGCGGGGCGCAAGAGGAAACTCCGGTGTTATCCTCTCTCTGCTGTTCCGCGGTCTTTCCAAGAAGTTAAAGGGCGCTGACCACTGCGATGGCGTTCTGTGGGCAGAGGCTCTGCAAGAAGGTGTGGATGCTGCTTACAAGGCAGTTATGAAGCCTGCAGAGGGCACGATTCTGACGGTTGCCCGTCTGGCTGCCGCCAAGGCTCGTCAGGCAGCTCAGGAGAATAACCACATTGAATTTGTCCACCAGGCAGCCATTGAGGAAGCCAAGGTCGCACTGGCAAACACCACAAACATGAACCCTGTTCTTAAAAAGGCTGGCGTTGTGGATGCCGGTGGTAAGGGTTGGCTGCTGGCTCTGGAGGCTATGGATGCAGCACTTCGTGGTGAAGATATTATTGTTCCCGAGGGCGGTATGGGCGATACTAAGGAACAGGCTGATTTTGCTGATTTCGATACCGATGATATCACCTTTACCTACTGCACCGAATTTATCATCTCCCGTGAAAATCAGGACGATCCCGATAAGCTTCGTGAATTCCTCAGCAGCATCGGTGATAGCCTGGTAGTTGTGGACGATGAAGAGATCATCAAGGTTCACGTTCACACCAACGATCCCGGCAAGGCTCTCCATGAGGCTATGGATTACGGCAGCTTCGTAACCGTTAAGATCGAAAATATGCGTCTGCAGCATACCGAAAAGGTGATGAGCGAGAAGGAGCTTGCTCCCAAGATCGCTGAGCCTGAAAAGCCTGTAGGTGTGGTTACGGTTTGCGCCGGCGCTGGTCTGGCAGAGGTGTTCTCCAACCTGGGCGTAGACGGTGTTATCTCCGGCGGTCAGACTATGAACCCCAGCACCCAGGATATTCTGGAGGTGGTCAATACCGTTCCTGCGGAAACCGTGTTTGTACTGCCTAACAATAAGAACATCATTATGGCAGCGGAGCAGGTCAATGCTCTGACTCCCAAGAATGTCATTGTAATCCCCAGCAAGACGGTACCTCAGGGTGTAACCGCAATGCTGTCCTTTAACCCCGATGGCTCTGTGGAGGAAAACACCGAGGCAATGACCGAGGTGCTGGGTACGGTAGATACCATGCAGATCACCTACGCTGCCCGGAATTCTGATTTCGACGGCCACGATATCCACGAGGGCGATTATCTTGCTATTTACGGCAGCGCGCTCTTTGGTACAAGCCGGGATATTAAGGTGCTGATCCGCGCTCTTGCTGAAAAGGTTCGGGATTCCGGTAAGGAATTCATCACCATCTACTATGGCCAGGACATTCAGGAAAAGCACGCCAAAAAGGCTGCAGATTTGTTCGCTCAGATCTGCCCCGACGCAGATATTAATCTCATCTGCGGTGGACAGCCGGTGTACTATTACCTGATCTCCGCAGAATAAACTAAATAGACGAGACCGACCGATAGAGAACGCTCTGTCGGTCGGTTTTTTATTAAAAGCCTCCCCTGTGTAAGGGGAGGTGGCATTTGCGAGGAACGAGCAAATGACGGAGGGGTTGCACAATATATCTGAATAAGACAGCTCCCTTTACACAAGGGAGCCTTTGAAGCGCAACTATATCTCCGTCGGTTATGATTTTGGCAGAAATGGGTAAGTTAAGGGGAGAGGAGGGATGGAAATGGACTATATTAGAAAGCTGTACAGCGCAATCAAATATATCCTTTCTTTAAGAGTTCCTATCTATGCCTCCTATGCCGGGTATTTTTTAATTCTATCGGCATTTCCCTCTCTTATTTTGCTGCTGTCCCTATTGCGCTATGCGGGCTTGGAGGTGGAGGTTCTTACCGGCGCTATCCGTGGGGTCGTTCCGGAAGCGTTGTTCCCGGCGGCAAAACGGCTGGTGGTTCTTGCCTATCAGGGAACTACCGGCGGGATATTGTCTTTTTCTGCCATTACCGCGCTATGGTCTGCCAGTCGGGGTGTTTACGGCTTGCTCACAGGGCTGAATGCTATTTACGGTGTCCGGGAAAACCGGGGATATTTTTATACGCGCTCTATCAGCTTGCTCTATACTTTTTTGTTTCTTTTGGTGCTGATTGCTACAATGGCGCTCCACGTGTTCGGCGCAGAGATTCTTACCCTTCTTCCGGTGATGGACCTGCTGAACGGATTTTTTGATCTGCGGTTTTTTCTTCTGTTGGGTTTGCAGACGGCAGTGTTTACCGGGGTGTTTATGATGCTTCCCAACCGGAGAAACCGCTTTATGGACAGCTTGCCCGGCGCATTGCTGGCCTCCTCGGGTTGGCTGGTTTTTTCCGATATTTATTCCGCTTATGTGGAGCATTTCGCAATATATTCCAGTATTTACGGGTCGGTTTACGGTGTTGCATTGAGCATGCTGTGGCTTTATTGTTGTATCAGTATTGTGTTTTATGGCGGCGCGCTGAATGTTTATCTCATAAACATTAAAAAAGATTAAGAAAATTTACCCCTTGTTCATAAAGCTGTGTTATGATATGATAAAAAATGGAAAAAGGGGTGAATTGTATGTTCGGCTTTGTAATGGCAGATATTAAAGAGCTTTCCAAAGAGGAACAGCAGCGGTATAATGCGGTCTATTGCGGTGTTTGCCGGCAGATGCGACTACGTTCTTCCCGGTCTGCCCGTTTGGGGCTGAGCTATGATATTACCTTTCTTTCTATGCTGCTGATGAGCCTTTATGAGCCGGAGGAAATATCCGGGAATCGGGCTTGCGGCCTCCATCCTATTAGCCCCAGACCCTGGGTGGATAACGAATATATTGCCTACGGCGCGGATATGAACATCGCCCTGGCTTATTACAATGCCCTGGATGATTTGGAGGATGAGGGGAAATTTTCGTCTAAGATCGCCAGCCGGATTTTTGGAAAGGAAATGGAAAAAATCCGGGAAGCCCATCCGGAAAAGTGTCGTGCTATTGAAGAAAATTTAGCAAAACTTACGGTGCTGGAAAAAGAAAACTGCCCCGACCCGGATAAAATGGCTGCCTGCTTTGGTGCGTTGTTGGGCGAGCTTTTTGTGTATCGGGAGGATATGTGGGCGGATCGGCTGCGCACACTGGGCGATGCCCTGGGTAGATTTATTTACCTTGCTGATGCGGCGGTAGACTATAAGAAAGATCAGGAAAAAGGACAGTATAACCCCTTTATTGCGGCTAAAATGGAATCAAATTGGGATGTTTGGGAGAATATTTTGGTGCTGCAGATGGAGCGTTGTACGAAATTTTTTGAGCAGCTGCCCCTTGTGCAGGACAAGGGTATTCTCAACAATATTTTATACAGCGGGATCTGGCTGCAGTATCGCCATAAGCAGCGGCAGCAGACCCGAGGAGGACAAAAATGACTGATCCCTATAAAGTGCTGGGTGTAAGCCCGGATGCTTCCGATGAGGAAATCAAAAAGGCTTACCGTCGCCTGGCAAAACAATATCACCCGGATAGAAATCCGGGCGATACAGAAGCGGCAAAGAAAATGCAGGAAGTCAACGCCGCCTACGAGCAAATTAAAAACCCTGAAAAGGCTCAGCAGACCCAGGGTGGATATAATCCTTACGGATATGGGCAGCAGGGGGGCGCTTCCTATTCCCAAATTCTGAATATGGCTTATCAGTACATTATGTACCACCAGTACTATCAGGCGTTGCAGATTTTGCAATCCACAACGGAGCGTTCTGCCCGGTGGTATTATCTGTCAGCTATTGCCAACCGAAATCTTGGCAATCAGATCACCGCAATGGAGCATATCCGTCGGGCGGTATCTCTGGAGCCGGATAATACAGAGTATCTGGAAATGCTGAAACGGATGGAAAATGGTGGCGCAGAATATCGCCGCCAGGCAGATACTTACCGTGGCTTTACCTTCCGTGGAAGTCCCTTCACTTCCTTGTGCCTTTGTTACTTGTGTCAATTGTTCTGCTGCCGTGGCAGATTCTTTTGTTGTTAAAAATTCCGGAGGTGCAATGCGCCTCCGGAATTTTTGCTTTATTCCCACAAATTATCAGGATATTGACCGTTTTTTGTCAGTTCTGCAAGAGCGGCCACAACTACAGGCTTGTCTGCGGCGTATGTAACGCCGTACCACTTATCCGAAGAACGGAGAACACGGACGGTAGCCTTGTTTCTTTTCAGTAAGGTGTCTACCAGACCGGGTAGGAAATATTCTGCCCTCATAGGGTTAGTGGGTACTTGTTCTACGAGGAATTTAGGGAAACCATCTGCCATTTCATCCAAAAATCCCGGAGTAAAGCCCCAAAGATTCATAGAAACAGGGGTTTCGGCGGGCAAATCGTTCCAGGTTACCCCATCATCGTGGGTGAAATGGATTCCACCTTCATATTTTTCAATCCGGGTGCGCTCTACAATATTTTCCAGATACCCATCTTCGTTTACCTGGCATACACCCCGGGCTACATGGCCGTGATCGGTAACGGTTTTGTTAAGCTCGTAGCTTACCATACAGTACTTGCCCTCGTCAGCGTCGGAAAGACCGCTCAAATAATTATAAATCGCCTTAAAGGCGTCTTTTCCGTAGTAATCGTCGGCATTGATAACGGCGAAGGGCGCACCGTCAATGACCTCCCGGGCGCACAGTACCGCGTGGCAAGTACCCCAAGGTTTTACTCTGCCTTCAGGGACGGAGAAACCGGCAGGGAGTTTATACAGTTCCTGATAGGCGTAGACAATTTCCATAGGACTTTTGGTGAGGCGCTTGCCTACGGTTGCCATAAAATCTTCGCGGATGGCTTCTTTGATGATGATAACCACCTTTTCGAAGCCTGCCTCCTTGGCATCAAACAGAGAAAAGTCCAAAATGGCCTCGCCATGGCTGCCAACAGGGTCGATTTGCTTCAGACCGCCGTAACGGCTGCCCATACCGGCGGCCATAACCACAAGGATAGGTTTTTTCATAAGGACACCTCCTGATGATTTTTCTTTATTATAACATAGAAAAGGGAAAAAGATAGGGTTATTTTCCCGAAAACAGAGTATTTGTCATAAAAATAGCATCGCCACGGAGTTTTTCCCAGGTAAATTCTTTTGCCAGTTCCCGGGCGGAGATAGGCGTTTCTCTGTCAATAAGACCGGCAGAATATGCCAGTATGCCAATTAAGGCCTCCGGGGTTAAATGCTGACGGAGATAACCTAAATCCAAATCCTTGTCCCGTTTGCTCAGCCGCCGACCGTCAGGGGCGAGGAGCATCGGAATGTGGCCGTAAGCGGGACGCGAAAAGCCGAACAGTTCCTGCAAATACATCTGCCGGGGGGCGGAGGAGAGGAGATCCTGCCCTCGGACTACTTCTGTTACGCCAAATTCACCGTCATCTACTGTAACGGCAAGCTGATAAACATAAATACCGTCTGCTCGGCGAACCACAAAGTCGCCGCAATCGGTTAGCAGGTTTTCTTTGTAAACGCCCTGGCACAGGTCGTGGACTTCAAAATTCTGGTCCGGCACTCGGACACGCCAGGCGGGGGCGCGGCCAAATTCTGCTTTTTGGGCGGGAGTTAAATCCCGGCAAGTGCCGGGGTAGACGTAAGTGCCGTCGGATAAGTGGGGGGCGTTGACGCTATGAAGCTGACTGCGGGTGCAATAACAGGGAAATAACAGCCCTTTTTCTTCCAATATAGCGAAATAACGGTCATAAACAGCGCTGCGGGTGCTTTGGGCAGGGGCTTCCTCGTCCCAGTTAAGACCCAGCCACCGGAGGTCGTCCCGGAGAATATCCCCAAATTCGCTGTTTGTGCGCTGGGTGTCCAAATCTTCCATTCGCAGGAGAAAATCGCCGTTTTTGCACCGAATAGACAGCCAGGCAATCAAGGCGGCAAAAACATTGCCTAAGTGCATTCTGCCGGATGGGGTGGGAGCAAATCGGCCTACGGGAGTATTATTCATAGCATCACCTCCTTACTACTGGTATTTTACACCAGTTACACCGATATGTAAAGTTGGTACTTGTGAAAAGATGGGGGATATAGTATAATAATTGTATTCTGCGGGGAGGAGAGAAATATGGAAAACGAACGTAGAAGACGGCGAAGAAGACCCCGCAGAGCAAAAAAGGGGAAATTTCTCCTGCTTGTACTGATTGCAGTAATTTGTGTGGCGGGCGTGTTGTTTTTTGCCGCTAATAGCAAGCCCGAAGAGCCTACAGAGCCTGTAGAAATAGATAAAACGGTAGTCCATCTGGCTTTTGGCGGAGATCTGAATATTACGGACGATGTAGTAGCCGCAGCCGGCAGCGACGGCAGCTTTCAGGAAGCTTTTTTGGATGTTGTCCATCTGCTGAGCAATGCGGATTTGGCAGCGCTGAATTTGGAAGGCACATTCAGCGGCGGCCCTTACGGCAGTGATAGTAAATCTGCTCCCGCAAATTTGGCGATTGCGCTGAAAAAAGCCGGTGTGGATATGCTGCAGCTTGCCAATTCCTGTGCCATCCGGGGCGGTATCGGCGGCTTGGTTTCGACTATCGATACGGTAAAATATGCCGGCTTAGAGCCTTTAGGCGCTTACCGCAACAAAGAAGAAGCGGAGACAAATCAGGGATTTACTATGATGGAGGTCAAGGGCGTGAACATCGCCTTTGTGGCTTTCACCAAGGGCTTGGATGGAATGACACTCCCTGCCGGCAGCGAAGGTTGTGTAAATCTTTTATATAAGGACTACGACAGCACCTACCAAAAGGTGGACGAGGACGGCATTGCAAAGATTATGGAAAAGGTAAATGCCGCAAAGCCGGATTTGGTGGTGGCGATGCTTCACTGGGGCAGTGAATTTAATGATACCATCAGCGACAGTCAGGAAAAAATCTGCAAACTGCTTCAGGAAAAGGGCGCAGATGTGCTCATTGGCACCCATCCCCACTATGTACAGAAAATGGTTTTCGATAAAGAAAAGGGTACATTTGTTGCCTATTCTTTGGGAGATTTCTTTGGGGATGCCACCCGGGCAGGTTCAGAATACTCTGTGATTTTGGATTTGGAGGTTACCAAAAACAACGAAACCGGTGAAACAAAGGTTACCGGCTTCGACTATACCCCGATTTTTACTGTCCGGCAGGAATTCCGGTGTCTGCGCGTGATGCGGATCAAAGAGACTATGGCGGCTTACGAAAATCAGTATATGGACGCTGTGCCGGAGAGCGTTTATAACGCAATGGCATATGCATTAAAGCGCATTGAAGCAAGAATTAAAGGCAATTAAAAAAGAACCTGTTTCGTTCGAAACAGGTTCTTTTTGTTAGAAAATGTGGGAAGATGGGATTAAAAACCTTCTTGGCGGCGTTGTTTTCGTATTTGTTTGCGCTTTTTGGCGGCTTCGTACTCCCGGCGCTGTTCTTCTGTCTCTAACAGCAGGTCAGGCACTTCGGTAGGCTCGCCCTTACAGTTGATGCAAACCATATCCATATAGGCGCGGTTAATCATCTCCCGCTTTCCATCCAAAGCTTCTCGATAGGTATCCACCCGCACTTCCATAGAGGTGCGGCCTACATAGGTTACCATACCCTGCAGGACAATCATATCGCCTGTATAGGCAGGGGCTTGGAATTGGAGATTATCAATAGCAGCGGTGGTAACTGTGCCGCCGCAGTGCCGAATGGCGACGATACCGGCCAGCTCGTCAATCCATTTGAGAAGCTGACCGCCAAACAGCCGCCCATAGTGATTGATATGGGCGGGGCAGATAAGATATTGCTGCTCGGTAAAGGAGTCGGAAACGGTTTTTGTCTGTCGCATAGGGATTTCCCCTTTTCTTTATATTCTTCCTTGATTATGCCACATTTTTCCCAAATAAGCAAGCCCCCAACCGTAGTTGGGGGCTTGTGAATGAATTACATATCGAAGGGGGAGCGATGGGAGCGCCGCCGGTGGCGGGAGGAGCGACCAGAGCGAGTGGCAGCGGTCGGAGATCGACGCAGCCGCTTTGCCGGCAAGAAGAGCTCCGGGCACCGCAACAGGGGAACCCGAGATGGGTGCAAAACAAAAAGGCTCTCCGAAGAGAGCCTTTTTAGAGGTTATATTACATATCGAAGGGTTCCATGCCCAGAACGGGGTGGCCCACTTCGCTCAGATAGCCCAGCAGCTCCTCGGGATCCTCAGTGCAGACGGTTTCGTCAGCGATCATATCGGTGAAGTTCTCGACGCCGTACATATCCAGAACGGTAGCATCCAG